>CAZVKP010000013.1:0-18462 GCA_964627635.1 uncultured Calditrichaceae bacterium
CACCGAGATCTACACTCTTTCCCTACACGACGCTCTTCCGATCTGATTTTTATTTGGCTCTGCATTAATTAAATGAGTAGTGAGCGTATTATGAATGATAATCGGATGCCCTTTTTTACCTTTATAGACCGGTTGAATCCAATGAAATCCGGGATTAATTTGTTTGACGAAATCATGATAGAAAACAGTTGGCAGTATGGGTTGGTCTACAAAGTGATACAGGATCCATTCGGAATTTTTTAGTGCTTTTAAGCCGGTCTGCAGTGAGGTAAACATGCCCTTATCGTAATCCGGATTGAATACAAATTGGATTTTTTGAGAAAGGTTTTGCCATATGTCGGGTTTAATTCCCATGCGGGTTAACCATTCTGAATTGGGAATCCGGTTTAACCACATTTGGATTTCTTCTTGAATATCTTCACTCCGGTAACCGGTAACAATACATATTTTATCACAAACAGTGCCAAGTTTTAACAAGATATGCAAAATAAAAGGGAATTCATGGTAATACATCAACGGTTTAAAATCGTTCATCCGGCTTGAATAACCGGCGCTCACTATTAAACCATTTAAATTTTTCATATCCAACCTTTGTTGTTTGAGTTTGAAAGGAAATTAATGAAGGTGATGATGGATAACGAACTAATTTCAGTTAAATCATTCACAATTCCTCGCTTTTATTGATACCGTTAATGTTCTTTTTCGTGCCTTAATAAAAGTAATAAAAATCACGATTTTAGTCAATATGGATTATTTGAATTCTAATTGCATGAGTTTGGCATATTTCCGAAAACTAAGAATGACTTGTTTTCAAGTAAAGAATCCGACTGAATTTGAGTAGCAAAACAAGTAAGGGAATACCGTGCATAAATAAATCGAAAATATCGATCGGTCTGCTGAGTGTATTCGATAACAACATTTGAATTTTTTGCCACAAATGGGGCGTAGTTGTAAAAGGTGCAAGGGCAAATAATACTGTAATAATAGCCAGTGGCAACACAGGTATCCGATCTAATAATTTCATGATAGGGAATCCTTTAAAATATTTTGATGACTCAAGTTTAAACTTTAACAACCCGGGTTTTTGTGTTTACAGATCAGAATATTCCGTACTACTTCTGCCTGGCCTCTGAGTGTTTTTTGATCTTTATTATGGCTGAACTGTATAGCCTGTGCAATAATGAATTAAGCATAGTAAACCTGTAACATTCGAACCGGAAACACCGATTATCCGCTAAAAATTTAATTGATTTTTAGGAAACAACTTAACGGATTCTGAAGTTTTCAAAAGAATCAATTTGCTGTTTAAGTTGGAATTTTATATTTTGCTGTCAAAGGGTGGAGACATACATTGAAAAATTTATATAAAAGAACCGATATTTTTCGCTGCGTTCATGAAGCACATAAAGGATTTAAAAATAACATTTCTGTTTATCATATTCTTAAGGAAAAGGGATGCTATCCGCATGGGTGTTTCTATTTCAACTGGCAATGTAAAGAGTTGAGCAAACGGAATACCTGTCATCGTGGCTTTCATTACGTGGGGCGGAAATGCTTTAATTGCCGGAGCTTTCGGGAACAGAAAATTCATAATCATCCCGAACTACAAATTAGCGAAGATGAGTATCGGGATTTTACAAGGGAATTGGATAGATTTGAGGATTGGATTGAAGAGAACAAACACAGTGAACTTGAAATTGCCGGCACTGTGAGTGGAATAAAACCACATTTTGTCAGAAAAGTCTATCCAAAAGCTTCGCATCTTTCATTTAAGGGCTATATGATCATTTTTAAGGAGGCATTTTTGGGATACACCCATATGGAGGATCATATATATGCCCATCTTTCCGGTAAGTATTATCAAAAGCTCCGTCTGGGAAAGGGTGACAAAATAGAAGCAAAGGCTCGGTTTAAAATTGATCGAGGCAGAATAGTTTTGTACCGCCTCAGAAATGTTGAGATTATCGAAAAAGGGCAAAAACCTTTGTGGGACATGGAAGACGCTGTTGTTGCCCAGGAGACCGCAACCGAATTCTCAGTGCAACCGGAAGCCTGTGTTCAGTGTCCGTTTGGCGCTTTAACCGATGTGGAGTACTTGAAAGACCATCATTCTTACTCCAGGCGCCGTTTGCTTTGCCTGAAGGGTATGAGTGATTATAGAGATTGTTATGTTCCTGCGGAGTATTGTGGTTTTGATAGCGAAGCAAAAGATCACCCTTCTCAAAACTGCGAGCAAAAAGCAGATATGTATTTTCCCAAATAGTTGCACCTTAAAAAGATTCGCCTCAAAATTTCTTCTGGATTATTTAGCTAAAATGTAAGGAATTGATTAAACCCCTAAAAATAAAACAAGGGGCGCCGAGGCGCCCCTTGCGGAGTTGGGAGGGAGGTTTTTAATGACCTTTACAGGTCACCTAAAAGATAATATAGTGTTCTATTTTTGTCAAGGTATTTTTTTGATTTTATTGATGTTTTTTTTAGTTCCATAGAATGTGGTAGATTAAACCACTGAGCAATACATAGGATACACCAAGAGAGATTTCGGACAATCTGTCATACTTTTGTGAATTATCCCAGTATTTATCCATGAGTTGCGGATTACTGGTACGGGTATATTTTTGATAATTATCATCTGCAACATTTTTTAAATAGAAAGCCAACCAATGCGTGGCTACCGTTCCGGTTAGAAATAGAAATTTTGTTTTTAGTTTACGACGAAATAATGAATGGGTGAATGTTGTGGCTTTTTTCTCATTATCGGAAAGATCAAGTGGTTCTAATTCAAATAATTTCGGCTCCGGGTCTTTTAAAACAAATGACCGGCTGTTGTATCCTTTTTTTTCCAGACTGAATTGTTTTCCGCGATGGTTCGCATAAGAAATGGTGGTCGGTGTTAATCCTAATGTGTTATTATTATAAATTAATTTTGCATTATATGGAATACTGTTGATCTTCACATATTGCTCGAATTGAATACGAATTGTGGTATCCTGTTCACTTTTCATATTAAACGTTTTACGGATATTGGTCATATTCCATAGTCCTTCGTAAGGCGATAGTGCCTCCAACTGATGATCCCCCGGCTTCAATTCAATATTTTCAAGTGGTGTTTTTCCATAGAGTACACTATCAATCCGGATTTTAACATTATTTGGATTGGAATATATGGATAATCGACTTGTAATTTCCTGTGATTCACCGATCGACAGCAAAAATAATAATGCTGCGAATATTAGAGAAAGTCGCATAATTACGGTCCCTTTTTTTGAGGCATTTTTTCATTTGCCAGACAATATATTTCTTCGTTCGCAGTTTGAACAAAGATGCGATTTTGAAAAATGAGTGGTGATGTTTTAATGGCTTTGTCGAATTCCTTTCGATAGACCAGGTCTCCGTTTCGTCTATCCAGTACATAAAATGCTTTATCCCAGGATCCAAAATAAACATAATTCGGACCAACCAGCGGTGCAGAATTGATGATCCCCTTGGTTTTGTGTTCCCAGTTTATCTCTCCATTTTTAGCATTGATCGCATACAATTTATGAGAATTGTTACCGACGTAAATAGTGCCCTCTTTGGCGGCGGCATTTCCGTAAAATGAACCTTCGCTCTTCAAAGACCAGAGAATTTTCCCGGTTTCGGCATTTAGGGAATAAAACACTCCCGAGGTACTCCCAATAAATAAATTTTCGTTATGAATAACCGGACCGGTATAAATGTTTGATTCCAATTTGGTGGTCCAGATTTCATAACCATTTTCTGCGTCCACACAGAAAAAATTTCCTTTGACATCAGAAAAATAAATTCGGTTACCCTTATTTGCCGGATTCCCCATAATAGGTGCCTTGGTTGAAAATTCCCAAATTTTACTTCCGGACTCCCGGTCAATGGAAATGAATTTTCCATCATCGGTACCAACATATAATTGGTCTCCCCAAACCAGGGGAGAAGTGGTTAAATGCGGCAATTTCTTTTTGAGTGTATGCTTTAAATTAATTAAGTTTAATCCGCCAAGTGTTTCATCTCCCAAATTGGCAGCATAATAGATAATGTTTTCATGAAGTACCGGGGCGTGATTAAATCCGGGAGCAACCTGTCCATCTCCGGTAACATCCCCCCGCTCGATATTAATAATTCCTAAAGTTCCGTTTTTGATGGTAAATATCAGATAGTTATTTATTGCTAATGGTTGATCCGTAATAACCGACTTAAATCCTCTGACCCACAGGATTTTATAGGGAGGCAGCACATCCCTGTTCACAGAATTCTGACGTTGATTGCTCCCAAATGGGGTAATCCAGGCATCCTGGTAGCTGTCTTCGGGAATTGTGAGGCGAACCAATCCGCCACACTGAATCATAAATAAACCTGTGATAATTAAAATTAAGAAAAAATATAGGTGTCTGAATGACGACAACTTAATTTTATTTTTTTTCATTAAAAGTCCCAACCAAAGAAAAATTGAGTAAACCAACTGGATGTAAATCGTTTAAAATTGGTTTTCTTGCCAATGTCTAATCGGAGCACTAAGAATCCCCCCACATTCATCCGGAAGCCAAATCCCATGCTGCCAAGCAAGCCATTCCATTCGTCGTTCCAGGCATTTCCTGCATCCAGAAACAGCGCCCCCCGTATGCTTCGAAAACCCATATTCAGGAAAGGAAATTTAATTCCCAAGTAATCAATAAACGGAAAGCGGAGTTCATTTGAAATAAAAGCGATTTTCTCGCCCCGAATGGACCACCTTTGGTATCCACGCAAATCCCAGCTTCCCCCCAAATAAAACCATCGTGTTTCTTTTCCTTCATTGTAAAGTGTAAGCGCGCGAACCGCATAGGTTAAGGACGGTGAAATCCGGAAATATTGTCTTAGATCTACCAGCAGGGTATAATAATTAACATTAGACCATCTGAGATCATAAGTATTACTCACGGTAATATTGTAACGATGGCCGTCTATTGGACCGGTATAATACCAGAGTGAATTATCTGACACAAAGGAGAGAGAATTTGATGTTAAGTAAGCGAATCGTCGGAATGAGCCGATAACATCTTTATCACTATAACTGAGGTTTGTTGTGAATTCCAACCGATTGAATTGAGAAAACGGATAACTGAGCGTGAAGAAACTCCCGAATCTTTCTTCGTAAAAAAAGCCATCTTTAAAATTGTAATATCGACCTGCAAACCTGAAGAATCCATATCCGTAATTGAAACGGTTGCCCAATGAAATTTTAGTGACAGCCACATTGAAACTTTTCAGGAAATCACTACGGGTTTGAGAATTGTTGTAAAGTAAAACATGATACTGGTCATTTCCCAGAATATCGGTAAATGAAAACTGTGCACCACCGGTTGTACCCCAGAAGGGATCTTGACTCACCTGGGTTTGTGCGATATCCAATTGATAGTCTTTTTCATATTTAAGTTTTGAATGAACTTTGCTTCCGGCTACTCTGGGAAAACTCCATTGGCGATGTCCAGACAATTCATTATTTGCCAAAATGGTCGATGTGGAATCGACCTTCTCTTTCACGTCCTTCATCATTCTAATCTGAAAACGATTGTTTTCGTAGGCAGCAAAAAGCAAGCGGTTGTTATCTATCCATTCCGGATCAAATGCGGCATTAGCAAAACGCGAAATTTGTTTTAACTTTACATGTTTGTAACTATCGGCATTCCATTCCGGTATATCGGTCAAATCGGCAATCCAAATATTGAGAGCTGAATCGCGGTCGGATGTAAACGCGATGTAATTGCCGTTTGGCGACCAGACCGGTGTGTTATCCTGACATTGGTCTGCAGTGAGATAATAGGTCAAATCTGTATCGAGATCGTAAATGAAAAGATTATAGCACCATTCCTCACCGAATTGGGTTCTATCCGATGAAAAAACCAGCTTCCCTCCATCCGGAGAAAATGTCGGTGCTTTGTCCTCATAAAAGTCATCTGTCAATCGGATGAGTTGATTCTCATCTATTTTAAACAGATAAATATCCTGTTTTCCACTGAAATCGACTCCGGCAAATGTAACGGTATTGCCATCGGGTGAAAATGCCGGTGAGGATATTCTAACGACCTCCTGCCATTGATGTTTTTCTATTACCCGATCTTCGGGAATATTATAAATATAGAGAGCATCATTTTCACCGCTTTTAGCAGAAAAAGCTAAATTCCCGAATTTATCCACATCAATTTTGCTGGAAAAAATGTGGAAGGATTCGTATTCAGAAGTACGTTCACCTTCAATAAGTGTTTTAATTTCGGCTTCTCGTTTTAGCGAGAGGGGACTTATGTCGGTCATGTAAATATTTGAATAGCCGGTATGATTGCCCACAAACACTGTCTTTTCATTTCCCTCTGCATCAATATAACAGGCAGGCTTAAAATTGTAGCCTCTCTTCACAATAGTGTTGGTCACCATTTTAGACATATCATTATCTTCGAGAAGAGGATAATACCTTTTTTTAAGATAGTAAATCCATTCTTCATCGAATTGTTCGTATGTTTTTCCCATCACATCTGCAAACACTTCAGAGAATTTCCCATATTTCCAGAGATTTTCCAGCAGCATTAAAATCTTTTCTTCGCCATATTTCTGAGCAATATATTCTAAAATTGCCTGTCCCTCTTTGTACATCATAAAGGTTCCGTTAATGCGATACATTTGAGAAAGCGGAACAATGTAATTATTAAGCACAGCATCTTTAATAACCATTTCCGCCTGGGCATCCCATTTAGACGACCAGTACTCAGCCAGACCTTCCACAAACCATAGAGGCGGATAAGTACCTTCAAAGCGAGAGTGCTCTTTGTTTACAAAGTATACTTTATTGTGCATAAAGACGTGCACCAATTCATGAAAAATCACTTTTCGGAAAGCGTTGAGACTGCCATTGCTGGGAATAACAACCCGACCTTTTATGAACTCGAAAAATCCACCCACTCCTTCCGGGATAAAGGAAGGGGTGACATTGGTTTGTTGGAAATGAGGGTGAGAACTGTAAAATATCAGGGGAATTTGGCGGTTTATGGTAATATTGAATTTATTTTCCAGATACTTATAACTTTTCTCAGCAAAATGAGCACCTTGTTCTGCTAACTCTTCCATCTCCGGATAATAATATATATCGAAATGATCGGTTTTAAGTATATGCCAATCAAAGTCTGTGTATTGAACTTTATTGCGTCCGTAATACAGCCACTGTGCGGATGATTCACCGATTAGAAGAGATAATAATACAAACAAACATAAACCAAGAAAGATAGATCGGGACATATTAATTAAAAGATTTAGTTATACTTTTTTAATTATTTTTATCTTACCATAAATTTATATAAAAAGTTCTCATAAAAAATGGTACTATTTTTCGAATTCACTTTTTAAACAATCGGACGATTGTGCCTTTTTATTTAGTCAAAAAATTGCTGATTTTACAATAACAGTATAAGATTGTACCTTTTGCTCTACAACTTGTTTAAGTATGAACACGGAAATTACCTGGGGTATTGATGGTTGTAAAAGTGCTATGATTGGGATACATGAATCCGCGGTGGTAGCCTCTGAGTTTGTGAAAACCAACTCAAATTTTTATTTTATGATCAACTTTTTAGCGCAGACTTCGTATATTTTTTACGCACACTTATTATGTTAAAATATCGTAGATTCAAGTATATGGTTCCACTTATTCATATTTATAAAAGCTCATTTAACTAAAAGGAGAGATTCAAATGAAAAAATGTCTTGGTATGATGTTAGTTGTTTTTCTTGTGATAAGTTTTGCTTGTCCGTTGCTTTCGCAGGTAGAACGGCGGGAAATGGGTAATTTGGTCATCGAAAATATTCCGGAGATTCCCCAGAGAATTAAAGACCGCATGCTTCAATACCAAAATACCCGTTCTGCTGCCATACAGGATTGGGATCCTTCCGGAGAAGGCATGTTAATCTCCACGCGTTTTGCTGAAACTACCCAGATTCATTATGTCGAAATGCCTGGCGGCGCCAGAAAACAAATTACGTTTTTCAATGAACCGGTGAGCGGCGCTTCACTTTGTCCGGACCCTTCCAGAGAGGGTTTTCTATTTGGAAAGGATGTAGGGGGTGGTGAATTTTACCAGATATTTTATTTCGATATGGAAGATGGTGACTATAAAATGCTGACCGATGGGGAATCTCGCAACGGAGCACCGAATTGGTCAAACAAAGGCGATAAATTTACCTTTTACAGCACCAAACGAAATGGTAGGGATTGGGATGTGTATTTGGCTGATATAAATAATCCCGCCGGGGCTGAACCTATATTAACCGAAGGTGGTGTATGGATTGCCACCGATTGGTCACCGGATGATTCAAAATTGCTGGTGGTAAACTATATCTCCGCCAATGAAACCTATTATCATGTCCTGGATATTGCTTCCGGAGAGCTAACCCAAATTAATCCCAGTGAAGAGAAAATTGCTTATGGTGCGGCAACCTGGTCCAAAGATGGAAAAGGTGTTTATATCACCTCGGATGAAGATAGTGAGTTCAAACGATTGAAATATTATGATCTTGAAACCAAAGAATTTACCGTTTTAACTGCAGATATCCCCTGGGATGTGGAATCAATAGAGATAGCCGAAGAGGGGGATAAACTGGCATTTACTGTAAATGAGGATGGAATAAGTAAACTGTATATGCTGGATACTGCTTCAAGAGAATATCATCAAATAGCCGGAATTCCGGTAGGACAGGTTTATGCTTTGAATTTTCATCCTGAGGGAAATAAACTTGCGTTGGTCATTAATACTCCTAAAACTCCTGGTGATGTTTTTGTGCTAAGTTTAAAGGATAATTCCCTGCAGCGATGGACCTACAGTGAAGTGGGTGGATTAAATACTGAAAATTTTGTGGTGCCAGAGCTGATTCATTATGAGACATTTGATGAAGTGGGTGGGCAACCCCGGAAGATCCCCGCCTTTTATTACAAACCCAAAAATGGTGAAAAGAAACACCCGGTGCTGATAAACATTCATGGCGGACCGGAGGGTCAGTTTGTTCCTTATTTTTCTTCCACCATGCAATATTGGTTAAATGAATTGGGTATTGCCGTGTTAGCACCCAACGTTCGGGGGTCGGCCGGTTACGGAAAATCCTATTTAAAATTGGATAACGCATACAACCGGGAAAAGTCAGTTAGAGATATTGGGGCACTGATAGACTGGATTAAAAAACAACCAGAACTGGATGAAAACAGGATTTGTGTTTTTGGTGGGTCCTACGGGGGGTATATGGTGTTGGCATCCATGACACACTATAACGATAAGCTGGCGTGTGGTATTGATGTGGTCGGGATCAGTAATTTTGTTACTTTCCTTGAAAATACCAAAGAGTATCGCCGGAATTTACGCCGTGTGGAATACGGTGACGAACGCGATCCTAAAATGCGTGAATATTTGCAGAAAATTTCCCCAACCACTAATGCGCAGAAAATTACCAAGCCTTTATTTGTTGTGCAGGGGTTGAACGATCCTCGCGTTCCGGTTACGGAGTCTGAACAAATGGTGGAAAAAATCCGGCAAAATGGTGGAGATGTCTGGTATCTGCTTGGAAAAGATGAAGGGCATGGATTCCGAAAAAAGAGCAATCGGGATTACTATACCAATGCAGTTGTGCTTTTTCTTGAAAACTATTTATTGAAATAAGGATTTACCTGTTTCAGAAAGAAACTACCTAAATGTCTTCCCTCCCGGATAAAATTTTTAAGGGAGGGAAGTATATATTTCAAGGCGTTTATACAAAACATTTTATCCGTCCAATTGTTAAATAGTGGTTGAACGAAAATTGGGCTATCACATGGTGATCCCTATGGGAAAGCCTGTGGCTAACCAACTTTTTGAATAATTAATGATTAAAATTGTTTAAAGTCCTTTTTAGCCCTTTTAAGGGCTTTACAGGACTTTTCGTTCAGACACTAAATATAGATTCTAAGGAAAACGTTTGATTTCGTTTGGTTTCCATGTTTATTTATATGGCATGAAAACCGTTAATTGCATTTATTGCTAACTGGTTTATAATGCAGCAAATTTGGCATTTAGTTTACCGGGGAGAATAAAAAAAGATTACAAAATAAAGGGTTCCAATAAACGCTATGAGACGCTGGGAAGATTTAGAAATAGAACCAAAAGGATCTGGCATATCATCACCGTTGAGTGGTATGATAAATCTTGTGGGTGCACTTCTGGGACATGCCATTCGAGAGCAGGCGGGAGAAGAGCATTTTGAAAAGGTGGAAAAATTACGGCAATTGAGTAAAAAAGCAACAAATTTAAATGATACAACCTTCCTCAAAGAAGTAGCAGAAGATATCCGGGAATTGACACTTGAACAAATCCATTTTTTGATACGTGCCTTCACAACTTATTTTCATCTGGTAAACAAAATGGAGCAACTGGAAATTTCTCGCATTAATCAGGAGCGGGAAAAACAAGCCACTCCTGAAAATCCACGTGCAGAATCTATCGAAGAGGCAATTTTCAAACTCAAGACAAATGGATATTCATTAGAACAGGTATTGTCAATTATCGGACGACTGGATATTCAACCGACCCTTACTGCGCACCCCACCGAAGCCCGGCGTCGCAGCATTTTACAAAAACAACAACAGATTGCCAGGCTTCTGGCAAAATTTTCCGAGAAACCTTTAACATCCCGCAACAGGGAAGAAATCATTACCGAAATATACCAATATATCGCACTTATTCTTGCCACGGATGAGGTCCGCGCCGAACGTTTAAAAGTGTTGGATGAGGTGCGCCATGGTTTATATTTCTTTACCAATTCAATTTGGGAGACAATTCCAAAAATGCACATGGATTTGCAGAATGCCTTAAACTTATATTATGGTAAAACATCTGAACTTCCCAATTTTCTCAACTTTCGGAGTTGGATTGGCGGAGACCGAGATGGTAATCCCCATGTGACGCCAACGGTAACCCGGCAAACGCTGCGCTTGCACCGGGAAACGGTAATCGGGTTGTATCTGGAAAAATTAACAGAATTGAGAAGGGATTTAAGCGTTTCAGCGCGTTTGGTTAAGATACCGCGAGATTTAATGGATTCGTTAAAAAATGATGAAAAACAGTTATCTTTGAATGAGAGTCTAAAAAAGACCTATCGCAATGAACCTTTCAGACTCAAAATCGATTATATCATCCGCAAATTGCAAAGGGAATTAGATAATGAAACACTGCCGGATAATAGAATAAAATCCGCATCCGAATCCCGTAAGCAAGAATACAAAGCATCTGATTTTATCGCGGATTTGCAGCTTATTCGAGATGCACTGCTAAGATCGGGATTAAAAGAGCTTGCTAATAATGGAAAATTACAGCAATTACTTATTCAGGCAAAGACGTTTGGTTTACACTTAATGGCGCTGGATTTTCGCCAGCACAGTGGGGTGCACACAAGTGCAGTTTCCGAATTGCTGAAAGTTGCAGGTGTGAATGACCAATACATGACGTTGAGTCATTCGGAACGAGAGAAAATTTTAAGCACCGAATTACAAAATCCCCGCCCCCTTCTTCCTAAAAACGTTGAATTATCTGATTCAACCCGCTCTACTTTGGAGACATTTGAAACCTTTCGGCTGGCAAAAACAAGGGATCCACAGTCGGTAGGAATTTACATTATCAGCATGACACACCATGTTAGCCACCTGTTGGAGGTTCTGTTACTGGCAAAAGAAACCGGATTGTGGCGCATTTCCGGAAATGAGGTGAAAACAGAACTGGATGTGGTGCCACTGGTCGAAACGATTGATGATTTACTTAACGCTGATAAATTGATAGAGCACTTTTTTAGTCATAATGTTTATCGCAGGCATCTCGAAGCCCGTGAAAATTTTCAGGAAATTATGCTGGGTTATTCGGATAGCGATAAAGATGGCGGTTATTGGACGGCAAACTGGGCTTTGCATCAGGCGCAGCAAAAGATTGCCGCCGCCTGTAATAAACATCAGATAGATTTTCGGTTATTTCATGGTCGTGGCGGAACGGTGGGTCGTGGTGGCGGCCGCGCCAATCAGGCGATTTTGGCAATGCCACAGAATACGCAGAATGGGCGCATCCGATTTACAGAGCAGGGGGAAGTTATCTCTTTCCGCTACGCCCTTACATCTATCGCCCACCGGCATCTTGAACAGATAGTGAACGCCATGTTACTAGCAACCAAAGACTTCGCTGCCGACGAGCCGGAAAGTGAACACCAGCAATTTTATGAAGTTATGGAAAATTTGTCAAAAAAAACCATGAAAAATTACCGGGATTTAATATTTGCTGATGGATTCTGGGAGTGGTACACCCAAAGCACTCCAATCGAACACATCAGTAAATTGCCGATTGCTTCCAGACCGGTTTCACGCTCCTCCGGAAAATCGGTGGATTTTGAATCTCTTAGGGCCATTCCCTGGGTGTTTGCCTGGACGCAGACCCGTATGATTGTACCCGGCTGGTTCGGTATCGGCAAAGCCCTGGAAAAGCTATTGGTGAAGGATCATCAAAATTTGGAAATTCTTCGGCGTATGTATAGGGAGTGGACTTTTTTCAGAACAATTTTGGATAATGCACGGCAGGAAATGGGAAGAGCCCGTTTGCAGATCTCACAATTTTATGAACACCTTTCTGAAAAACAATACCTGCCCCATATTAAACAGGACTATGATAAAGCGGAATCAGCCATTTTGAAAATAACCGAACAAAACAGATTACTGGATAATCGTCCGGTCATTCAAAAATCTATCCATTTACGAAATCCGTATACCGATGTTTTGAATCTGCTTCAGGTGGAATTGATGCAACGCTGGCGCACAGCACCGGCGTCTCAGCAGGAAGAGCTTCGCTATAATTTGTTTTTGAGTATTAACGGAATTGCTGCCGCAATGCAGAGTACCGGGTAAAATTCCCAATCCGAAAATATTTTAGGGTTAAACGATCCGGCAATTACTTACCTTTCCGCAGGAAATCCATTCTGTTTGCAATAATGGTAGTTAAATCTTAAATTCATCACGAATAAGGTGGAAGGTGTTCGTGACATATATTAAATCATTAAATATAAGTAAATTTTCATCGGATCATAATTTGGTGCTGGCTCCCTTAGCAGGCATATCGGATGCCCCGTTTCGTCAAATGTGCCGTGATTATGGTGCTGATCTCACTTTCACTGAAATGGTAAGTGTGGATGGACTACTCTATGATAACAACAACACTTATCGATTGTTGAACATACATCCCGGTGAGCATCCTATTGGTATCCAGCTTTTCGGAAGCGATCCGAAAATTTTTGCAAAAGTTATTCCTAAACTTGAAAAATTTAATCCGGCAGTGATTGATTTGAATTTTGGCTGTCCGGTTCGTAAAGTTGTCAATCGAGGCGGCGGTGCAGCATTGTTAACTGATTTGGATTCTCTGGGAAAAATCGTAAATAAATCAGTAACAGCAACCAACATCCCTGTCACTGTAAAAATAAGAATCGGTTGGGATTGGCAATCGATAGTTGCGGTGGAAGCGGCAATGGCTGCAGAGGCAGAAGGTGCACAAGCTGTTACCGTCCATGCCCGAACCCGAAGCCAGGGCTATTCAGGAACAGCGCATTGGGAATATATCGCGAAGGTAAAAAATGCCGTCAAAATACCGGTGATTGGTAATGGAGATGTATTCAGTGGCCCTGATGCATCGGACATGTTTCGGACAACGGGTGTAGATGGAATTATGTTAGCACGAGGCGTCCTGGGCCGTCCATGGCTTTTTAAACAAATTTTGCACTTTTTAAATAAGGGTGATCATTTGCCAGATCCGCCAATTCAGGAAAGATTGCGGGTTTTAGAGCGTCACTATCAGCTTCAAATTGATAATTATGAACAAACAGTTGCCCTTACTCGAATGAAAAAGCACTTTGCCTGGTATACCAAAGGATTACCACATGTTGCAAAACTGAGGGACCAAATTTTTCGATGTCGAAGCTATTCTGAAATAAAGAAACAATTTAAAGAATATGTTGAATCCTTGAGTGTTTCGAAGAATCAGGCAATTATTGAATACTAAATGTGGAGCTCAATTTGAACCATTCAGATCTGAAGAAACTACTGCAAAAATTTAGAAAGGGAGAAATCCGGGAGAAGGATGTTTTGGATGCAATTCAGTCGGCGTCCATTCAATCGTTGGAATTTGCGCATATTGACCATCACCGGGAAATACGCCAGGGATTCCCAGAGGTGATCTTTTGCGAAGGAAAGACACCGGAGCAGGTACTTCGATTAACTGAAAAAATTTTCGAGCGTCATCACCGGGTATTGGCGACCCGCGCCGGTGAAGATATTTTTAAAGTTGTGCAAAAGAATTTACCGGGATTGGAATTCAATGCTGCCGGAAGATGTATATACTCCCCATTTCCCGAAATTATTGAATCTTCCAGGGAAAAAATAGCGATTATCACCGCAGGCACTTCGGATGTGCCGGTTGCAACCGAAGCTTCTATCACCTGCCGGTTGTTCGGTTATGAGCCCCGTGAAATTTATGATGTTGGAGTTGCGGGATTGCACCGGTTAAATAAAAACTGGGATGCTGTTAAAGAAGCTAAGATTTTAATCGTAATCGCAGGCATGGAAGGTGCACTTGCCAGTGTGATTGGTGGTTTGGTAGATAAACCGGTGATTGCAGTGCCAACATCAATCGGTTATGGCACCAGCTTTGGCGGCATAACTGCCTTGTTTGGCATGTTAAATAGCTGTTCCAGTAATGTTACAGTCGTAAATATCGATAATGGTTTTGGGGCTGCATTCAGTGCCTGTCTCATTTTGAGACAAATCTTGCTGGTTAATGAATGATTAGTTGTATTTGGAATTTGATGTGATAATTTTAGAAAACATTCTGAGGCAATTCGATGTCAGATAACATTAAGCGAAAAATTTATAAAGAGTTACAATCCAATGAGTCTGCAAATTTGGTGGACTTTGGGTCTGAAAAAAGAAAAAATCCGATTTTATTTGTATCGGATTTGGCATTTTCACCGCCAACCGATGTGTGGGAAACATCGGACAAAATCTGTGTTATGATGGAAATTGCAGATCTAAAGGAGGACAATTTTAAAGTGAGCTACCGGGAGGGTTTCTTGGTGATTGAAGGTAGCAGAGATGAACCAATGCTGATGACTGATGCTGAAATTGTAAAATTTCATAAAAAAGAGATCGATTACGGGGAATTTCGGATAAAAATAAAAATGAACACTCGTATTGTTCTGGAACAAATTAAAGCTCATTTAAAAAATGGAATACTGTTTATCTCGCTTCCCAAAAATATTGATGGCATAAAAACCAACCAAAAAGAGATTCCGGTATCCTTTGATTAGATTTTTGTACTTTGACGTATTCGAAACTTTTTAATTTGCTCATCGATTGAAGGAATACGAAATATTTTTTTGTATTAAAGGAGAATTATGACAAATAAGCCCGCAGAATCCGGAATTTATATCCTGCCTCTAAGGGATATGGTTGTGTTCCCATACGTGGTTTTTCCCATTGTCATTGAAGACGAGGCATTGGCAGATGCTGTAAACACAGCCCTGGTTAATCGACAAAATATTGGAGTGTTCACGGAAATACAACATAAGCAATCCGGCCCCCAAATATACAAAATCGGGACGGAAGCCAATATACTTAAGATGTTTCAATTGCCGGATGGTAAGACTCGCTTGCTGGTTCAAGGAGAAAGGCGTATAAAAATAAATAAAATTTTCCATGAAACTCCCAATCTGGAAGCAGAGATAATGCCATTGGAAACGCAGATTGAAAGTGACACCAACTGCGAAGCCCACATCAGAGCCATCCGGGTGCTGTTAAAGAAATTGGCTAATCGATCTCCCATTGTAGCGGAAGATTTTTTACAAACAGCTTCCACTATGGATGACAGGGAAAAATTTGCGGATCTATTGGCTGCCAATTTGGAGATTAGTAGCGAAGAGCGACAGGCAATACTGGAAGAATCGATATTGGATGAGCGATTAAAAAGAATTTTGGAAATATTGAACCGCGAACTAAAAGTGGTGGAAGTGACGGGGGAGATTCAGAATAGAGTAAATACTCAGGTGGATAGAACACAACGGGAGTTTATTCTTCGTGAACAGCTCCGCGCCATTAAAAAAGAGTTGGGTGAATTTGAAGAAGAGGAAGAAGATGAATGGGAAACCGAAATTGAGGAATTGCAAAAACGGGTGAAAGATTCCCGGATGCCGGAAAATGTGGAAGCAGTTGCGAAAAAAGAAATCGATCGGTTGGCGGAAATGTCCCCGGTGGCGGCAGAATATACCATCACCCGAACTTATATTGATTGGTTAATCTCGCTGCCCTGGAGTCATGAAACCAAAGATAGTATGGACCTTGAAAATGCCAAAAAAATTCTGGATGAGGATCATCATGATTTAATTGATGTGAAAGATCGGATTTTGGAATTTCTGGCAGTTCGAAAATTAAAAAATCAAATTAAGGGCCCCATCCTTTGTTTTGCGGGTCCTCCCGGTGTCGGGAAAACCAGTTTGGGTAAATCTATAGCACGTGCAATGGGACGGAAATTTGTACGCTATAGTGTGGGCGGGATTCGTGACGAAGCGGAAATCCGGGGTCATCGGCGAACCTATATCGGCGCTTTGCCGGGACGAATTATTCAGATGATCAAAGAAGCAGGAACTCGCAACCCGGTATTTATGCTGGATGAGATCGATAAAATCGGTTCGGATTTTCGCGGCGATCCCTCATCTGCACTCCTTGAAGCCCTGGATCCCCAACAAAATAAAGATTTTGTGGATCACTATCTGGATGTCAAATTCGATCTTTCGCAGGTCATGTTTATCACTACCGCAAATATGCTGCATCAGATCCCCAATGCATTAAGGGATCGAATGGAAGTCATTGAAATCCCGGGATATATCATGGAGGAAAAAATTCAGATTGCCAGGAAATATCTGGTTCCCCGACAGGTTGAAGAAAATGGTCTGAAGAAACCGTATCTGAAATTTCGAATGGATACCATCGAAAAAATTATTTCTGACTATACAAATGAAGCGGGTGTTCGAAATTTAGAAAGAGAAATTGCCAATATTTGCAGAAAGGTTGCCCGGCGATATGCCGAGGGCGTTCGTGAAACCTTAACGATAAACGCTAACGATGTACCAAAGTATTTAGGTCCTCCAAAGAATTTCCCGGAATTGGCGGGAATCAAGGATGAAATTGGAATCGCCACCGGTTTAGCCTGGACTCCGGTAGGTGGTGAGATCCTTTTCATAGAATCGACCATAATGCAGGGAGGCAAAAATCTCACCCTTACCGGTCAACTGGGTGAAATCATGAGAGAATCTGCACAGGCAGCATTGAGTTATATACGTGCACATGCAGATGACTACAAAATTGATCCGGAATTTTTTAAAAATTATGATATCCATATTCATATTCCTTCCGGTGCAGTTCCAAAGGATGGTCCTTCTGCCGGCGTCACTATTGCCACTTCGCTATTGTCTTTACTGACCGGCAAGCCGGTAAGATACGATATTGCCATGACCGGAGAAATTTCCTTGCGGGGTAGAGTATTACCGGTGGGTGGAATCAAAGAAAAGGTGTTAGCCGCCAGGCGCGCCGGAATTAAACAAGTGATTTTGCCTAAACGCAATGAGAAAGACTTGCAGGAAGTGCCCGAGCATCTTCGGAATAAAATGCAATTTCTTTTTGTGGAAAAATTAAATGAAGTATTTGATATCGCTATCAGGAATTGTAAATCAAAAAAGAAATCAAAACGGAGTGGTCAGAAGAAAGATGTCAAAGACTCTTCCCGAGTATCAGTGATTTAATTCTGAATTTGTGCGGCATTGAAAAATAATTATGAGACACGTGATTAAAGGTATTTCATAATTTGAACAAACAACTTAAAAAGGTTATCATTTATACAGACGGCGCCTGCACCGGTAATCCGGGTAAAGGTGGATACGGTGTTATCTTAAAATATGATAATCATCGTAAAGAACTATCCGGCGGGTTTCGGAAAACCACCAATAACCGAATGGAATTAATGGCTGCCATTGTTGGTTTAAAAACCCTAAAAGAACCTTGCAGAGTGACCCTTTTTACTGACTCTCAGTATTTAGTTGACAGTATTACCAAAGGCTGGGCGCAGCGGTGGCGGGAAAACGGCTGGATGCGTAATAAAAAAGATAAAGCATTGAATTCTGACCTGTGGGAACAGTTTCTAACACTCTGCGAAGAGCACGACGTGGAAATCAAGTGGCTGCGGGGCCATGCCGGTGATCCTGAAAATGAACATGCGGATTATTTAGCGACCAATGCGACAAAAAAAGAAAAGCTGCCGGCGGATGCTGTTTACGAGAGAAACAATATGTAATGTAGTATTAATGATACTTTTTCTTTCATTTATAAAACTCAAA
>CAZVKP010000014.1:0-18015 GCA_964627635.1 uncultured Calditrichaceae bacterium
GAATACTTACATGCATACATAGGAAATCGAGCAAATACTGTGCAAGTGGAAGATCAGAATGGAAACTTGTTTGGACCGCAAAATTCTGCAGGATTGTCCGATGATATAACGGTTATCTCGCGGGATGAGACAAAGATCTTTGGAAATTATCCGAATCCCTTCGGAACAACTCACGCGGTGACAAATTTTGTTTTCTGGATGGAAGGTCCCGGCTCTGCGGATCTAAGAATTTATACATTGATGGGAGGACTGGTCTATTCGAAAACAGTTGAAGTTTCCAACAGAGGATTATTCGATGGATTACTGAATTGGGATGGTGTGAATGATGCCGGAAATCGGGTACTGAATGGAGTGTATCTGGCGGTACTTCGCATTGATTATGCATCGGGTGATGGAGAACTATTTAAAACAAAAATTGCTTACATTAAATAAAGAAATTGATTAGATATGAAAAAAAACATTCATCAAAGTAAAATATTGTTTCTGCCTATTTTTATTGTCATGTGGTTTTGCGTGCCATTAATTCATGCACAATCTGACGGGGAGTATGGAACGACCTCAAACTTAAGTTATGGTGCCGGGGCACGGGCAATGGGTTTGGGAAGAGCATATGTGGCAGTTGCCAATGACCCCTCGGCGGTATTTTGGAATCCGGCAGGTTTGGAATTAGTACCCCGCAAAACCTTCTCTCTTTTTCATAACCAGGTTTTTGAAGGAACCACTTATGATTTTTTGGGATTTGTCTATCCAACCTTAACCTATGGAACGGTTGGCTTCGGATTTGCTCGATTAGGGACAGGAGAAATTCCTTTTACAGATGCCAATAATGTTAATCTCGGAGAATTGAATTACGATGAATCTGAAATATATTTTTCCTATGGGAAAAAGTTGCCATACAATCTTTATGGTGGAGGAACATTTAAATTTAGGAGACAACATTTTTCAAACATTGATCAGGATGCCAGTGGATTTGGTCTTGATATTGGAGTAATGTATCAACCTGAATGGGAAAGCAATGTATTAAAAAATTTAGCATTTGGATTAAGTCTGAGAAATCTTGTTGCACCCAATTTAAAATTGGGAACGGAAACTGATATTGCACCATACCATTTTACTTTTGGATTAAAAAAAGGATTGGTTGTTGGAGAAGGCGGTAAATTAAATATTCTTATGGATTTTCATAAGAGTAAACTGCAATCAACTGCCATTCACACCGGAACCGAATATGTTTTCAGAAATCTAGGCACCATACGCGTTGGTTTTGATAATAGTCACTTAGCTTTTGGTGCTGGCGTAAATTATTCCTTTGTTCATATTGACTACTCATTCGGCTCCATTAGCAGCGAATCGGAATTTCCGCCGACTCATCGCTTTTCAATTACATTTGATATCGGTAAGTCTCGCCGGGAATTATTAGCAATTGCTGAAAAAGAAAGGCGTCAACGGGAAAAAGAATTGGTTGAACGCACCGTTGAGCAGGAAAAGCGACAATTTATTGCTGAGCACATGGAAAAAGGGCACGATTATATGGAAGAGGGAAAATATTTCGATGCCTATGTTGAGTTCCAGCAGGTGGTTTCTGAAGATCCTTTCAACAAGCAGGCAAATGTCCTGATGGATAGTGCAAATACAAAGATTCAACAGGATTTGGCACAACGGCAGGAAAAAGCGATAACGGAAGCAGTGGATAAAGAGTTAGCTGAGGAAAATAAAAAATTTGTCCAGAATCATTTTGAAAAGGGACAAATTTACTTACAGAATAATCGTTTTACCGATGCGTTAACAGAGTTTAATTTGGCACTGGAGCGAGCGCCAAATGATCCGACTATATTAGAAGCAATAGAAACTGCGGAAAGACAACTTGAAGAACAAGTGCGGAAATTGGTCGCTGAGGGTAGACAGGAATTTCAGAGAGGAAATTATTCCAGTGCTTTACAAATCCTCAGTGATGCACTGGTTTTGGCACCGGAAGATCCGCAACTTAACGAGGAGATAAATACATTAGCCAATAGAATTAAGATTCAGCAATATATTCAAGAAGCTTTACAATATTATGATATGGGAGAATTACAACAGGCTCTATCCCTGTTTGAAGAAGCGCTTGAAATGGATCCCTCAAATGAACGCTTAAAAATGTACATTGAACGAACCAAACGAGGGATGGGCGGTGTAGAAGAACAAATGGATCAAGAGTCCGAGAGAAAATACTTGAGAGGAATTGACTTGTTCTTGGCCGGAAAATATGAGGAAGCATTAAAATTATGGC
The DNA here is from genome assembly GCA_964627635.1 of uncultured Calditrichaceae bacterium. GTDB lineage: Bacteria > Calditrichota > Calditrichia > RBG-13-44-9 > RBG-13-44-9 > CAZVKP01. The sequence continues at coordinate 2,267 of CAZVKP010000014.1, forward strand.
GGGAACTTGAGGAGCAATATCCGTATAATAAAAAACTCTTGAATTCCATAAAAAGTGCCGAAGATAGGTTAAAGCAGACAAGAGATTAATAAAAGGAGTTGCATTTAAACGGAATTTTTGAAAAATTATAGTTTATGTTCAAAAATGTAAAAAAAGAAGAAGTCATTATCCCGGCACAAATGTCTTATTTAAGGCAAGTACGGGATTTTATTGACCAAATTGGAAGAAAATATCGCTATAATCATAAGATAATAAATTCCTTCAAATTAGTTGTCGATGAAGCGTGTACTAATATTATACGACATGGCTATCGTGATATAAAAAATGGCCAAATCGCTGTTCGAGCCATTATTCGTCGTTTAAGTCTTACCATTGTCATCGTTGATAATGGTAAGAGCTTTGATCCCCGCCAGGTTCAGAATCCTGATCTAAATAAATATATTAACATTGGTAAAAAGGGCGGCTTAGGCATCTTTATGATGCGCAAGCTGATGGATGACATCAAGTATAATGTCACAGAGCGCGGCAATGAGTTGCGTTTGACAAAAATGCGTGAAAAAGTGGAACGGGCCAAACCCTTAACCATTTGGGATTCTTTCTCTCTTCGCACCAAATTTACATTGGTTACGTCTGCTATTTTAACCATTCTGGCAGTTGTGTCGTTTTTAATTTTTAATTCAAGAATAAGAGAAAATATTACCGATGATGTTTATACTAAAGGTCAGGCGGCAAGCGCTAACTTGGCGCAAATATCCTGGGAACCCATAAATGAAGAAAAGAATATTACTTTATTCGAAAATGCCAAGTCCATTAAAGAAAGTAATCCTCAACTGGTTCAGACGGTTTTAATTACAAATGTCAATCAAGTTCCACTTGCGACTTACCCGGTTAATATGGATTTAGTGGATCAGCAATTGAACATAGAGAATAAAACCATACTCGATACCTTAAATCGAACGACCATTTATAGATATCGCTTTGCGCAGGATAGCCTGGTCAATGCGTTCGTGACACCTATTGTGCTAGAAGGCAGTGAATCGGGATTACTTGGATTTGCGCACATCTGGACGTCCAATAGTTATATTGAACATAAAATACAGTCCTCGCGCCTGAATTTAATTTTATTGTTGATCATCCTATTAATTGTGGGGTACGCAGGCTCTTTCGTATTGATTTCATTTATTATGGATCCCTTTCATAAACTTGCCGGTTGGGTGAGGGAGGTTGGCCATGGAACTGCCGATGAAGATGAGCTCGATATCGACGCCGGAGATGAATTAGGCGAGATAGCCTCCGCATTCAACGAAATGACAAGTAAATTCCGAGAAGCGCAAGTTGGGCTCATGGAGCAACAACGGATGCAAAGGGAATTACAGGTAGCACAGGAAATACAACAAATGTTGCTTCCCGATGATTTCCCGAATGTTCTGGGTTATGATATTACTTCCTATTACCAGGCTGCTAAAGAGGTTGGTGGCGATTTATTCGATTTTGTTGAAGTCGACGACCATACCATCGGAATTTGTGTTGCAGATGTGTCTGGTAAAGGTGTTCCCGGTTCAATGGTGATGACCATGATTCGAACCGCATTACGTCTGGAAGCCAGGGGAAATAATAATCCGGCAGATGTTTTATCAAAAGTAAACCGATTTATCACAGATGATATTCGCAAAGGCATGTTCGTTACTGCATTTTACCTGATTCTCGATTCAAGAGAGAGGATGATTTCATTTGCCAGCGCCGGTCATAACCCAATGGTACTTTACCGTGGAAAATCCAGAGAAACGTATTACCTCAATCCTTCCGGTTTCCCGATAGGAATATCTCTACCCGATATTAGTTTGTTCGATAGAACCATTAAACAAGATAGAATTCGATTACATCCCGATGATATTCTCGTTGCATATACGGACGGAATCACAGAAGCAATGAATTATGAAAGGAACCTCTATGGTGAAGAGAGGTTCCTTTCCGCTATACGTGAATTCGGACAACTGGATGTGGTTGATTTTGTGACAAATGTGAAAGAAAATATTTTAGGATTCGCCGGCGGTTTCGAACAAAATGATGATATTACGCTGGTAGCCATTAAAGAAAATATGGAAGCGGTGGATGTGAAAATAGAAATGTTTATGGAACTGTTCGAGATGGCCGGTAAGAGTGATGTAACGGTTGCAGATGCTTGCAAAAAAATGCGTGTTTCCCCATCAACATATTATAAATATAAAAAAATATATGAAGAAGAAGGGTATGACTATCTTCGTGAAATGCTTCATGGTTACACTAATGTGGGTTTACGACATCTCAGTATAGAAGTTAAAACAAAACTGTATGAAATTATCCGTCAGCATCCGGAATATGGTCCTAAAAGAATAAGTGATGCCTTAGATACAGAAGAATATGGTTATATGAAAGTCCATCACCGGTTAATTTATGAAGAATTACAGAGAGCGAAGCTTAACCGGAGACAACAACGGCAGATATTTGTTCAAAGGGGCGGAAAACGACGCTTAAAACCACCGGGAACCCCCCTCCTCACTTTAGACGGTGAAGTAATGGTCGGATTTCGTTCCGATGAAGAAGAGAAGATTCCCAAGGCGTTTGCAGTTTCTACGCCGGGTGCCAATATTAAATCGAGAGAAAAACTACTGACACATAAAGGAAAAGATAAACAACAGAATAACGATGAGGTAGATGCAGAAGAGGAAAACGTGGATATAGAGCAAGAAGAGGAAACCCAAGAAGAAAATAAAAAGCAGGTAGAAGAAGAATCCGAATTTTCAGATGGTGGGAGTTCGAATAAAAACGAGGAAAAAACTTCAGAAGAAGATGATAATTCCGATAATAGTGAGAGTGTACAAGAAGAGATCGAGAAAAAGGAAAGATAATTTGCTTTAACCACTGGATCTTTTTAAATTTAGGTTTAATTTTAAAATTTGCCTTTAATTACGGGGGACGGAATGGAAGGCATTCAAGTTTCGACACAAGTTGCGGGAAGTCAAAATCAGATTTCCATCATAAAAGTTGGTGGTTTTATCGATACCACTACTTCTTCAGAAGTGGAACGTGCCTTAAATAGTTTGTTGAAGCAAAACCGCTATAACGTTATTATTGACCTTGGAAATGTTGATTATATTAGTTCAGCGGGATGGGGAATATTTATTAGCGAAATAAAATCGATTCGGGAAAATAACGGAGATTTGAAATTAGTACAAATGATTCCCGATGTTTATGAAATCTTCGAACTTTTGGAATTTCATCATATTCTGGATGTTTATGATTCTGTAGATGAAGCGGTCCAAAAGTTTGAACAAGCACCCAGAAAACCAGAACCAGTTCCAATGGGACAGGAACCAGCGCATACTTCCGGTGCTCAAATGCAACAATCTAAAGGTTTCGAAGGCGGAGAGGGTGTTACGCGCTCGGAAAGCCCCAGTGGAAGTAGTAAACCAGCCACTGAGTTTGAGGAGGGTGAGGAGGAACCAAAAGAACTACCTTTGTCAATGCGTTCGGTAGAAGACAAAATTAAATACATTGTTTCAAAGAATCCTAATCTTGGTGCTTATAAAATAAATAAAATATTAAACACGGAAGAGTTTGGTTATACAAAAGTTGGCTGGTTTGGAGTACGTTCCTACCTAAGTGAACTGGGTCTAAATAGCCGTCACAATCGCAGAACATTTGCGCAACAGTATGCAGACAATCGGTAAAGGGAATTAATTTATGGATGTTTTAGAAATTGTATTCGTTGCGATATTAGGATTTAGTGTTTTTTCAAATTTTTTAAGTATTCCCGGTAATTTTATTGTGGTATTTAATAGTCTTTGGTATGGTATTGCCACGGGATTCGATAAATTTTCTATTTCTTTTTTACTAACACTTTTAATTGTTGCGGTGATAGTTGAATTTTTAGAATATTTAATTATCGCTTTTGGTGCCAGGCGATATGGTGCGACCAGATTAGGAGCGTTAGCAGCAATACTGGGCGGAATTGGTGGAAGTATAAGCGGCTTTTTCTTTAGTCCCATAATGGGAGCTATAATTGGTGGTTTTGTTGGTGGAATTATTGGAACGCTGGGAATTGAATTAATTCGCGGCAAGACATTACGGGAGTCTTTGTACGCCACATTTGGAGCAACCATAGGACGAGTAGGTGGTCTTACCGTGAAAGGAATTGGTTCCGTTACCATGGTTGTTATTGTTGCAAGTAAAATATTCTATTAGGGATACCTTTTTTATTAATTTAAGGGAAGCTCTGATGAAAATATGTTTCATTGGAAATTCCCTTTTTTTGTGTACAAATCTTAAGGCACAGGGTCTTCAATTTATCCTTAAAATTGATTTGAACATTTTGAATTCATTCTCGTAAATCATACTGAAGCGGCATAAAAGTAGTTGTCAGATTATATAAAATGTATTCACTTAAAAAGACTTTTAAAAGATAAAATTTTAAATAGATTAATGTTGTGGTGAGTTTCTAAATCCATAAAAATTTGTAATAATAACAAGTTGCCCGTCCAATTGATATATGAGGCTTTTAGTTAAAATTATTTTATTAGGTATATTTCTAACTTTTAGTTTTTCGCTTTTTGCACAAGAACCGATCACAGTTGCCAGAATAAAATATGATGGCGGTGGGGATTGGTACGGCAACCGCACAACTTTCGTAAACCTGTTTAAATATATAAAAGATAAAACCAATGTAAATACGGCTGAACGCGAGCAGAAAGTTGAAATTACCAGTAATGATTTTTTCAAATATCCCATTGCATATATTGGTGGTCATGGAAATATCAAGTTTTCCGAGCAAGAAATTCTCCGACTTAGGCGGTATTTAACAAGTGGTGGATTTTTATGGGCGGATGATGATTATGGAATGGATGCGTCCTTTAGAAGAGAAATGAAGCGAGTATTTCCCAATCTTGAGTGGGTTGAACTTCCCTTTTCTCATTCCATCTATCATACCATTTTTGAGTTTCCAAATGGATTGCCAAAAATACACAAACATGCTGGTGGTCCGCCAAAAGGCTTGGCCCTTTTCTATGAAGGTCGAATGGTTGTGTTTTATTCTTTTAACACTGACATAAGTGACGGTTGTGAAGACCCGGATATTCATGAAGATCCTCAGAAAATTAGAAAACAAGCACTTCAAATGGGAACGAATATCATCCTTTGGGCATTAACTCATTAGGTTACAATTAAAGGAGCTGTACCCTTAAATAATTCAACAAAGACGACTAAAATGGCAGAAATTCAACAAAAATACCAGCAAATTTATAAAGATCTGATTCATGCACATCGAAAATTTTTCTTACAGAAAATTGTTGAGAGTTCTGTTCGTTTTTTAGGCATAACTGCGTTTATTATGCTTATTTTTTTATTGATTAATTTACTTTTTAATGTAGCAGATATTATAAGGCAAGTTTTTCTCGCAGGAATATTCCTATGGTTTTTATATTATACTATTAAACAAATGCTTCCAAAACTACGTGAGATTTTCGCCCCCACCACCGATCAGTTTTATTTGACTGCAAAGCGAGTGGGGAGTAGAGATCAAAATGTATTGGATGCACTTATTAATTACCTTCAGATTTACAAAGATAGCGAGAGCAAAAGCTCACCAATTGTTAAGAGATTGGCATTGGAACAACTTTCTAATCGATTTTCACATCTTTCATTTAATAGAATTTTTAGCTTTCAGCAAATTATTAAGCAATCAAGATTTGTGGTTGTGTCGTTTTCCATATTTCTTATAATTTTTCTACTTCTTCCCAAATCGGTTTCCTTAGCGGTAAAAAAAATCGTTTTACCATGGCAAAATTTTCAAGAATCTTTACCCATTGAGTTGATCAATCTTTCTAAATCAAAAACGATACTTAAAAACGAGCCGGTTGTCTTAAATGGAGCCTTTAATGGGTTGAGACCGGAGCAGCTATATTTGGTTATTGAAGATACTACTGATGAACAAAAGGTTGAAGGCAAAAAAAATATAGAACAAATTTCATTAACAGTCCCGGCTTCAGGTGAATTTAATTATCGGCTGAATCATGTGCGAAATTCTTTTAAGTATTATTTTCTCGCAGAGATTGATCGGGCAAGGTTTCGAGATCGAGAAGCCAAATCTTCACCCGGTCAAATAATGGTTAAAGAGCGCCCAATGGTAAGAAATCTCCAGGTGAAAATAATGCCGCCATCATATTCCCGATTGCCGGATAAGTTGCTCGAGCCGAATAAAGGCGATATCACCGCATTAAAAGGAAGCAAGGCTGAAATCAGAATAGAATCTGATAAACAGTTATCCAAAGGATATGTACAATTTAGTGACTCAAGTCGGAATCAATTAAAGATCGCGGGTCATACTGCTGAGGCGAGCTTTGGGGTGAAGAAAAGTGTAAATTATGCAATTCATATATACGATCAGGATAGTGTTGATAATGATCAACCTGTAGAATATCATGTTTACCCTTTGACGGACGAGTATCCTTATGCTGAAATAAAACAACCGGGTCAAGATGTAGATTTGGGAGATGAACTGGTTGTTCCGTTGTTAACTGAACTGCGTGATGATTATGGTTTTGGTGGAGCCTGGTTAAAAGGTGTTCTAATTCGTCAAGGCTCATCCGGGGATACCAGCTCATTTAAAATGAAATTACCGTATTCTCAGAATGAACCCGGAAAAGCTCTGAGTCAAATATCCTGGGATTTAACCTCTTTTTATATGGTACCGGATGATTATATTCAATATGTTGTGGAAGTGTGGGATAATGACAGAATCAGTGGTCCCAAATCTTACAAAACAAAAAAATATACTATCCGGTTACCCTCGCTTTTAGACGTTATGGCACAAGCGGAGGAAACCCAAAATGAACAATTAGAGAAAATGCAGGGCGTGACAGAGGAAACCGAAACGCTGAAAAAAAAGCTTGAAGATATCAACCGGGAGATGAAAAAACAAACTGAAATGAATTGGGAACAGAAGCAGGAGATAAAAGGGCAACTCGATAAGCAAAAAAAAGCAATGGAGAAACTGTCTGAAGTCCAAAAAGAATTGGATGAGATGGTGCAAAAATTGGATGAGAGAAAAATGCTGAGTCCGGAAACCCTGGAAAAATATTTTCAACTACAAAAGATGTTTGAGAAATTGTCATCGGAAGAACTTAAAAAAGCCATGAAAAATTTACAGCAAGCAATTGAAAAAATGAACCCTCAAGAGCTCCAAAAACAAATGCAACGCTTTCAATTTTCGGTTGAGGAATTTGAGAGAAATATTAACCGGTCTTATGAGTTATTCAAGCGCATTCAATTAGAACAAAAAATGGATGAACTTGTTCGTTTGTCAGAAAAAATCAATCAGGAGCAAGAGAAAATTAACCAGAAATTAGAGGGACAGAATCTTTCAAAAGATGAACTAAAACAATTACAACAAAAAGAGAATAATTTGGAAAAAGAGGGAGAATATTTAGAGCAGAAAATTGGTGAAACCAATCAGGATTATCAAAAACTTATGAAGAGAATGTCTGAAATGCTGCAAAAAGCTGAGTCGTTTATGCAGGAAGAACAACTGAATGAGATTATGCAAAATATGCAAAAACAGTTAGCTTCTGCCAGGCAGAATAAGGCATTCCAATCTGGCGAACAGCTTAAAGCAAATTTAGATAGATTACAAAGCATGCTCCAAATGGCTCGACAGAATATGAATACCCAACAAAAACAGGAGTTGGCAGAGGAGATGCAAAAAGCCATGAAAGATTTGTTATCTGCATCTTTTGAACAGGAACAGTTATCCAAACATTCTGAAGAACTTTCCTCTGCATCTTCACAGATAAACCAAGTGGCACGCAAACAATCTCGTTTACGAGAAACCACCAATCAGTTAATTCGGCAATTAGTTGAAATATCCAATAAAACTTTCTTTTTATCGCCGGGCATGAATCAAATGATGAACAATTTACTCTCTAACATGGGAGAAGCGCTCAGTGAATTGGAGGAGCGGAACCCTCGGCGGGCGGCTAATGCTCAAATGAAGGCAATGGCGAATTTCAATCAGGCGCTACTCTCCATGCAAAATTCAATGAATCAAATGGCACAGTCGTCATCTGCATCTGGTTTCCAGGAGTTCATGGAACGGTTACAGAAGATGGCAGGAGCCCAGGGCCAGTTGAATGATCAAACTATGCAACTATTTCAAAAACAACAAAATGGACGCCTCCAATTATCTTCTGAGGAGATGGGACGTTTGGCTGCCCAGCAAGAAATGATTCGTCAATCCATGGAGCAATTATCACAAGATATGGGTAACCGCCGGGATGTTCTTGGTAGGTTAGGTGAATTAGGTGGTGAAATGGAAGAAATTGTTAAGGAACTAAAAGAGAAAAAATTGGATCGAAAAGTGATTGAGCGGCAGCAAAGAATCCTGTCCCGTCTTTTGGATGCCCAAAAATCGGTTCGTGAAAAAGAATATTCCAAAAAACGTAAAGCGGAACGGGAGGATCAAAAATTAGTGAATTCACCACCTGAACTGAAAAGAGAATTGTTACAAAGAGAAGACGAGCTCAGGAAAGAGTTAATGCGTGCTTTAGAAGAAGGATATACGCCGGAATATAGGGAGCTCATAAAACTGTATTTCGAAACATTGTCGCGTGAACCGGCCGTCATCAATAATTAAAATTTTAAACAGGCATAAATTCTATTATTCAAAGTAGTTTATATTCCTTTCATAAACCTAAAACCAAATTATAAATTATTCGAGATAGTTCGGAACCATTTCATATTGAGACTAGAGGTAAAATATAACTTTATTGATGATATTATAGTTTGCTAAAATCTAAAAATTTGTTAATTTTTGTTTTTAAAAACAATACTTAGAGTGGAATTGAAATTGAAGCTGAGATTAATTGGTATTATCATTCTATTATTATGCCAGATTTCAACTATTTCAACTGCTGCTGATTCTTCTTTGGTAAGAAAAATAAGTTTACCTAAAGGTTCCTCTCCTCACTACCCTTTTAACAATATAGACTATTTACCACCAAAAGATATGAAAATTGGTTTAGTACTTAGTGGTGGTGGGGCTCGTGGATTCGCTCACTTAGGGGTACTCAAAGCTTTAGAAGAGTATAACGTCCCAATTGATCTGATTGTTGGCAGTAGTATGGGGAGCGTATTCGGTGGATTTTATGCCGCGGGCTATAGCGCAAACGATCTTATCAGAATTATTAAAAATATTGATTGGCAGGAGATATTTAGCGACGAAACCCAAAGAAGTAATTTGTTTTGGTCCCAAAAAACCACTCCTCGCAGGCATATTTTGGAAGTTCGTTTTGATAAAGGAATTCCATATATTCCATCCTCAATATCATCGGGTCAGAAAATTTTCGATATTATCTACTCAAGGTTATTGAGGGCAAATTTTCAAGCTGCAAATAATTTTGATAATTTGAAAATTCCTTTTCGGGCTGTTGCGACAGATTTAATTAGTGGAAAACGAGTGGTATTGAGTAACGGAGATTTGTCTGAAGCAATTAGTGCAAGTAGTGCAGTTCCACTCCTTTTTGCCCCGGTGGAAATGGATACCATGTGGCTTGTAGACGGAGGTATTAGGGATAATCTTCCGGTGGATGTTGCAATTGAGAACGATGCAGATCTTACTATTGCTGTAGATGTTTCTTCTCCCCTTCGCAAACCGGATCAAATGAAAATGCCCTGGCAATTGGCAGATCAGGTTACAACTATCATGATGCGGGAACCCACTCAGGAAAGCCGAGATTTAGCGGATTTTTTAATCAAACCACAGATTGGAGAGCATAGTGCGGGTGAGTTTACCCATATTGATTCCTTGATTGAATTGGGATATACTGCCACAATTCAAAAAATCGACTCCATCCAAATGAAATTAAAAAATAGACGGAAAAATATTTGGGGAGAAAATCAATATTTGGGAAAAATAAAGCGAGTGAAAATATTCGGTCATCCAAAAGAAGAGTTAGATTCATTATTATCCCAGTTGCAAACCAGAGAAGGGAGAAGTTTGTATCTTTATGATATTTATGAAGATATCTCTACTTTTTATGACGCCGGAATAATCAGTAATGCATATGTCTTGCTAAAAGGAGAACCGCATGAATTTACGGCAGAGTTTTGGCTGGAAACGAATCCAATAATTCGGGAAATTTCGATTATCCACCGTAATATTATACCTGATTCAATAGTGCATGCCCAATTTGACCTCCCTGTTAATCAAACCTTAGAAATTCCCAGGTTATTTTCAAATCTTGATTCATTAATAAATTTATATACAGAATCAGGATATTCATTGGCGAGAATTGTATCTGTTAGTTATGAAGAACCCGATGCATTATTGAAAATTAAAATTGATGAAGGTTATATCGAGTCTTTAAGTGTAAAAGGAAACTATAAAACTAAAGATTATATTATCAAAAGAGAATTTCCATTAAAGGAAAGAGACATCTTTAAAGCAGACTTAGCTATTCAGGGTATTCGTAACATTCATAGTACCGGATTGTTTGATAGGGTTACATTAAATGTAACCCGAGATGATACTTCCAATTATATAAGCATTAAGGTAAAGGAAAAAAGATATTTTTTATTGCGCTTTGGTGCCAAAGGTTCTTTAGAGCGAAAAGGAAAAGTATTTTTGGAATTTGTTGAAGACAATCTATTGGGACGTGAAATAAAAGTTTCTTTAGGTGGGGCGATCAGCGACTTGGAAAGAGAAGCTGAGCTTAATATCTTCAGCGTAAGATTATTTAATACGCTTCTAACTTACCGAATTTCTGCTTATTATCAAGAAAGACGGGATCGCTTTTTTCAAAATTTTGAATCGGCCGGTGATTATCTTACAATTCGTCGGGGACTTCATTTTACCATTGGACAACAAATAGAGCGTTTGGGCTCCATAACGGCTGAGTTTCGAATGGATGGCGTTAATATTTATTCAGATGATCCTCGATTTACCTTTCGTGATGGGTATCGTATCCGTTCTATTGCGATTCGATCTGTTGTGGATAAAAGGGATAAATTACCATTTCCAACCAAAGGAATTTATAATCGATGGTTTTGGGAAAGTGGAAATCAAAGAATATTAGAAAGCACTTTTGGATTTACCCGGTTTTATATTGCCTTAGAGGGCTATTATCCATTATTTAAAAGATTCAATTTCCATGTCAAAGCTCGAGGGGGGAGTGCAGATTTAACACTGCCCTTTTCCGAATTTTTTACGATGGGCGGTATGGACCAATTCCCTGGGCTTTATGAAAGAGAAAAATTTGGACGTCAATTACTGCATTTTGGGAACGAATTGCGGTATAATTTTAAACATCATTTACCAATCGAGTTATATCTTGGCGTAAATTTCAATGTTGGAGCAACCTGGGAGACCTCTGAAGACAACATCCGGAAATCTGATTTTCTGACCGGTTGGGGCGCTTACCTTGCGGTAAACTCTATTTTTGGTCCCATAAAATTGGCATATGGGAATTTAGTCAATCACCGGGAATTGATTTATTTTTCAGTAGGATATGACTTTTGAGGGCTCTATTTAGTTTAATGAGTTGAGGAATTTATTCTGAAATTCCTTCTAAAGTTGAATTCATCACTTGATTTTCTCAAAAAAATCATTATATTATAACGTTTAACTTAATGGTTAATATGAAAATACTAACTCCAATCATCATACTTCTCTTTTTAATCACCTTGTCAGTGGCTGATGCTGAGTTTAAAGAATGGAGTGTAAATTACAATTCCGATCAAATTGTTCTTCAGTGGAAAACAATTGAAGAGAATAATGTAGAAAAATTTGTTATCGAACGATCGAGTGATAATAAAAATTTTACGGATATTGGCGAAGTTGAAGCCCGCGGAGCAGGGTACGACTATAAATATGTTGATGATCAGGTGGGGCGAATTGACAGTATTTTTTATTATCGTTTGCGGGTTGTGAATAAAGATGGCAGTATTCAACATAATGATGCTCTATCTGTGATCCCCAATATAAGCAGCATTTCCAGAACCTGGGGAAGTATTAAAGCTTTGTTTCGGTAAAAACTTTAAAAAATAGTGAATCCGATTTAACTTTTATTTTATAGCTTTTCCCTCATATAAATTTTCTTTTCCTCAATTTGTTTACGTTTTTATTCTGAATTATTTTAGTGGAGTTCTATTATAGAGAGTTAAATGTCAATTCGATTATTGCACCTATCTGATATTCATCTTGGACTTGAGCAGAAATTTCTTACTCAGGAAAAGCGAGAACTCAGGGGACAGGAAATCTTTCAGAGTTTTAGCCAAATTATTTATGATTGCCTGAAAAAAAATCCCCCGGTTGACGCCATTTTAATTGCCGGTGATTTTTTTGATTCACCCTTTCCGGATGTCCATTTGGTAGGTCGTGTAAAGCGTATTCTTCGTGATATTTCGGAAAAAAATATTCCAGTCCTGCTTATTCCCGGCAATCACGATAATATCATCTCACCACAATCAGTATATCGGCGAGAAAAATTTCCGGATACGCATGTATTATTGTCACCAAATATTAATGAACCGGTTGAGTTACAACTTCAGGGAGAAATATTCCATTTTTATGGGATGGCTTATAGCTTTCTTTCGACACAACCATTTGACCAATTTACCCCTCTGGATCCAGAAGTAAAAAATATTGCACTAATTCATGGATCATTAACCAATCAAACGGAGTGGCAAATACACAGTCAGGAAGTACCCCTTAATTTAAAAAATTTGTTAAATTCAGGATTTGATTATATTGCACTTGGTCATTATCATAATTTTCAAAGTATTCAGGAGGAAGAGATATCCATTGTATATCCTGGTACTATCGAGCCATTAGGTTGGGCGGAAGAAGAACACCGAAGAATAACTCAGATAGAGTTTAACGGTGAAAAGATGGATATAAATACTTTTCCATTCCCATACCAAAAAAGAAGTTTTAAAACTTTAGAATTAAATTTATCCGATCATGCTTTTCAATCTATGGATGACATTGCTGATTTTGTTGTTAAAAAATATGGAAGTGAGCGTTTGTTTTTCAGACTTTTTTTGCAAGGTCAAACTCAATTTTTAATTGATGCTTCAAGATTGGAAGCACTTTGTCACGATAAATTTTTTTATTTCAGAGTACACGACACAGCTCAATATTTAGCCACCGATGCACTTGAATCGTTAAAACAAGAAAGCACAATCAGGGGATTAGCGATACGCAAGTTAGCGGATAAAATGGAAAGTTCATCAGACGAAATTGATAAGAAAACAGTGCAGGATGCACTTAAAATTTTGATGGGTTATTTCACCATCGATTAATTTAAGACTGAGATAATTCTACCGATGCACATTACTAAATTAGAATTAGCAGGATTCGGTCATTTTCCGGAACAGACAACTATTGAATTTAAACCAGCCGCCCTGGGGCTCGTCCTTGGTAAAAATGAAACCGGAAAATCCACCATTATTGCTGCAGTTTTTGCAGCTCTTTATGGATTAAAGCCAACAGAAAAGAAAAAGTGGAGGTCTTGGGAAGGTAATGGGGATTACCGGATAAAATTAGAATTTGAACATGATAAAAAGAAATTTTTGTTAGAAAGGGACTTAAATAAAAATTTTGTGCGACTTGTTTCTCAGGGAGATTCCGAGCAAATATTATTCAACGATTACCATTTGCCATCCGAAAAATTTGATAAAATTTACTTTGAGGCGTTTAAACAAATATCTACCCTCACCACAAAAGACAACATGATGGCTACCGCAGTTGTTTATGAGCATCAGCTTCAGGTTGATGTGGACGCCAATCTTCGTCAGCTAATTACCGGTACCCGAGAAACAGATTATGAAGATGTGATGGCTGCTTTGGAAGATGAATATTACCGTATTACCCGGGAAAGATTACCGTGGCAAAAGTATGGTGGACCCCGTTCAGATCAGTTATTGGAAAAGAAAAGCCATGAATTGCGTCAATTGGAAATGAATATAGAGGATGCCAATCGTTATTTTACTGAGCATCGTGAAATTCAACAAAATTTGCTAAAAGCGGAATCACATCGTCAAGAAGTGGAAACAAAAATTCCCTCTTTGCAAAGATTATTGTCGGTTTTGCAAGAGCTAAAGAACATTAACGAAGAGATCAATCTGTATCAAACACAAAAACAGGCGGTATTAAAACAATTGCATCATGTGGAATCGATCATTCAAAAAAGAGATACACTGGAAGCGGATATTGAGAAGGAGTTTACTCATCTTCTGGAGTTTGAACCGACGGAATTAGAAAAAGAGGTAAGTGCTTTTTTGCCATTAAAAAGTCGGCAAATTCAAATGCAGTCACGCTTAGAGGATTTAGAGTCTGAAATTCAGCTTCATGAAAACGAATTACAAAAATTGCCGGATTTTAATGTAGCACCCGATAATTTTCTATATGTGATTGACGATATTCAAAAAATAGAAAATAAGACACCCTCCTTAAAGAGTAAAATACAAGAACTAATCGAAACAGTTACAAAATTAAAAAGACGATTTAGAAGTCGTTGGTTATTCACTTCTTTTATCATATTGATAACTGCCGGTGCAGGCGTCTTTAGTTATTTATTTTATCCGCTTTCAATAATTGGTTGGGCGGTTACAGCGTTACTATTTTTTACATGTATTATACTTTTTGCGGTGGAGGTTTATCCTACCAGAAAAGAGTTAAAATCCAATCACAAAGAATTAAATCAGCAAGAATTTGTTTTAAATCAGTTGGAAACTGACAGGAAAGCCAATTTTGATCAAATAAAAACGTTTATACAAAATAATGATTTGGAGGAAGCAAAGCGGGATTATAAACGGTATCAGGAAATTCGACACATTCAAGAAAAAATTCAAATTTTACAGAATTCCCTGAAATCCGATTTAGAGGCTATGACCGAAGAATCGGCTTTTCAATACTATTCAAAACATTATGGAGCATTGATAGAGAAGAGTGGAGATAAATTACCTGAGGAAATTTCGCGCTATAGAAAGTCCAAAGAGCAGTTGGAAGCATACCAGCAACAATTAAATGCATTACCGGAACTGGCAAATTTAAAACATGAACGGGAGGAGTTGATTCAGAAAATTTCTAATCTTGAGTTAAGGCAGGAACAACTCATTAAAAAAGTGCCATCTTTACATAAGTTGATAAATAAAAATAATATAGAATCTCTTATCAGAAAAACAGAAAAACAGGTCCAAAAGTTGTTCTTACAGAAAAACGGTTTGGAAAGTCAAATCACTTCATACCAAGTCAAATTACAACAACAGCCCACATTGGATTATAATCCTGAGCAACTAATGGAAGAGAGAAATATATTAAAAGAAGAGATTTCTCACTTAAAATACCGGCGGGATGCCCTGATTTTAGCACTTGACACTTTAAGAGTCTCTGTTAATGAATTTCGTAACACTTATTTCGATAGCATTAATAAGGGCATGCAGGGGTATCTTGAGAAAGTATTATCACCTATGCATCTTAAAGTAGAATTGGATGAGGATTTTAAACTTCGAGTGAGTTATAAGGGAATTCCCATCAAATTGGATCAATTAAGTAGTGGAACCCATGACCAATTATTTTTTGCGTATCGTTTGGTTTTAGGGAAATTATTGTCTCCCATGGTTCATTTTCCCTTCATGATTGATGATGCTTTTGTCCATTTTGATCCGGATCGCACCGCCCGAATATTTGAAATATTAAATGAAATAAAAAAAGATTA
>CAZVKP010000015.1:0-17769 GCA_964627635.1 uncultured Calditrichaceae bacterium
TATGGTGAATTCCTGATTAATGCGCAGGGAGAAGATGTTGTAGCCGGTATCCGTACACCAAAGGATATAAAGGAACTCAAAGATGTAATGCCCGAAATATACAACCAATTAGCAGAAATTTTCGAAAAATTGGAAGCCCACTATAAAGATATGCAGGATATGGAATTCACCATTCAGAATGGACGGTTGTGGTTTCTGCAGACCCGAACCGGCAAACGAACCGGCTTTGCAGCATTCAGAATAGCTGTGGATATGGTAGAAGAAGGTGTAATTGACCAAAAAGAAGCGTTGATGCGTGTAGAACCGATTCAATTAAATCAATTGCTGCGTCCTATTTTTGATATGGATCAGAAAGAGAAAACCATTAGTCAAGGCAAATTGCTGGCAAAGGGTTTAAATGCCGGGCCTGGTGCTGCCAGTGGACGGGTTGTCTTTAATGCACCGGATGCCGTAGAATGGCGACAGAAGGGCGAGAGGGTTATTTTAGTAAGAATTGAAACAAGTCCTGAGGATATTGGCGGAATGGATGCCTCCGAAGGTATTTTGACAGCTCGGGGAGGAATGACATCTCATGCCGCCCTGGTGGCTCGACAGATGGGAAAAGTCTGTGTTGCCGGCGCAGGAGATATCACTATTAATTATAAGAATCGTCAATTTGAGGTTGATGGCCGAGTCGTTAAAGAAGGGGATTGGATTTCAATTGATGGGACTACCGGTGAAGTGATTGAAGGTAAAATGGAAACCAGGCCGTCGGAAGTTCTTCAGGTATTATTGGATAAAACTCTTAAACCCGAAGAATCGAAGACTTTTCATACTTACCAAAAAATTATGGAATGGGCAGATGAATACCGTCGTCTCAGAGTTCGCACTAACGCCGATCAACCTGATCAATCTGCTAACGCCATTGCTTTTGGTGCAGAGGGAATTGGACTTTGTCGTACCGAACATATGTTTTTCGGTGGCGAAAGAATTATATCTGTGCAGGAAATGATCCTGGCAGATGATTCTGAGGGTCGTCGTAAAGCATTGGAAAAATTGTTACCAATGCAGAAGGAAGATTTTATCGATATTTTCAAAGTAATGGAAGACAGACCTGTTACGATTCGGACTTTGGATCCGCCTTTACATGAATTTGTTCCACATACAGAAGAAGATCAAAAAGCATTGGCGAAAAAGTTGGATGTACCGTTTGAAAAAATTCGTAACAGAGTTGAAGCGCTGCATGAATTTAACCCCATGTTGGGGCACCGGGGATGCCGTTTAGGTGTTGTATATCCTGAGATGACTGAAATGCAGTCTCGCGCAATTTTAGAAGCTGCCTGTGAAGTGAAAAAAGCGGGCGTGGATGTGAAACCGGAAATCATGATTCCTTTAGTGGGTCATGTGAATGAGTTGAAAGAACAAGAAAAGGTTGTGAGACGCGTTGCCAAAGAAGTATTTGAGAAATACAGTGTGGAAGTAAAATATTTGGTTGGCACAATGATCGAATTGCCGCGTGCAGCCATCACTGCAGACCAAATTGCCAGTGTTGCTGAATTCTTTAGCTTTGGCACCAACGATCTTACTCAAACCACTTTTGGACTTTCCCGGGACGATTCTGGCCGTTTTCTACCGTTCTATGTAGAAAATAATATATTGCCCAGAGATCCTTTTGAAGCTGTGGACCAGGAAGGTGTCGGAAAGTTAATGGAATGGGGCGTCGAAAAAGGACGTACCACCCGAGATGGATTAAAAGTGGGTATATGTGGTGAACACGGTGGTGAACCAAGTTCAGTGGAATTTTGCCACACTATTAATCTGGATTACGTAAGTTGTTCACCATTTCGGGTACCTATTGCAAGATTGGCGGCAGCCCAGGCAGCGCTAAAAGAAAAGTAATAAATTTGAATTTAGATTCCGGGGAATATTTGTTGATTCTCCGGAATCTTTTTTGCTATTAGTAAATTTTTATTCAAACAAAGGTTGAATTTGTTGAATTTAATTTATTAAATTTACACTTTACATGGAATTTATTGGACTTTTTTTTAGGATAAGGGGCACAGGAAGGAAACATGAATTAATTTAATTGCACTTAATGTTTAATTATAGCAGGAGAGCAAAATCATGGCCAGAAAGAAAGAAAGACAGTTTACGATTAAGCAGATTATTCAGGAAGAAAAAATTTCCAACCAGGAAACCTTATTAAACCGGCTTCGAGACCGTGGATTTAAAACAACCCAGGCAACTTTGTCACGCGATCTCCATGATATGGGAATCGTAAGAGTACCCACTTCTGACGGCTACCGCTATGCGATATCTGAGGAAGAAGGCGGACATTCTTTTAGCCGAGTGGTCGGAATGGAAATCCTGGGTGTTTATAATAATGAAAATAATGTGGTTGTGCGGACAATAACAGGCCGGGCAAAAGGTGTTGCACTTTATATAGATCAAATAAAACATAAAAATATCTTGGCGACTATTGCAGGCGAAAATGCAATTGTGGTGGTTCCCGACACAGTCCAGAATATCGCACAAATTAAAGAAGATTTAGAAAGAATTGCTTACGAATAAATTTGAAGTATTCTTTATATGGGATGATTCATAACTATTGCTTCCCTACATGTATTAGAGGCAGCATAGCGCTAAGGATGTTCTTGGGGAGAAGATGTTATGTTACTAATTTGCTTAAAATTATAATTGTAGGGTTGCTTAGTCTAAAATTTTAAGGTCATCAATTCCAGTTAAATATAAAGTTTTCTATTTCAAAGAATATTGCTGAGCTTAAAGAAGTCTCCCATAAGGATCATTTTACTAACGGTTTTTTGTTTATGCATTTTCCAGACTGTTTAAAAATTTAAAATTAACGAATTGACAAAAAATATAATGAACTGAAGTTACACGGATATTATCCCGAACTATTTACTTTTTAGAAATTACCTGATCGTCCCAATTCAGTTCATGATTAATTTTCGAGAAACTTTTCAAATAGATTGCAGAAATTGTTCAACGTTTTGGTACGAAAAGTATAATATGAAATCTCAATGTAAATAATGGTTCCGGCTATTTTTTGGGGTTTAAGTGTCTGTTTGTTGAACTTGCGCACATCCAATAAAGAAACTGAGAATGGAATTATCTGCCAGGGTAGAGAAGGATTTTCTCCCGTATGTGAATAAACCGGGTCGATACACCGGGAATGAATATAATATTGTAATTAAAAATCTTGATGAAGTTAACCTACGTGTTGCCTTAGCATTTCCTGAACTCTACGAGTTGGGAATGTCCTATGTAGGTTTTGATATTCTCTATCATATCTTGAATACCCAATCGCATATTTGGGCAGAACGTGTTTATGCACCCTGGCTTGATGCGGAAGAGCTCTTAAGGTCTAAAAAAATTCCGCTATTCAGTCTGGAATCAAGAACCCCTCTCCGAAATTTTGACTGGATTGGATTCACACTCCAATATGAACTTACTTATAGTATTTTGTTGAATATGCTGGATTTGGCGGGAATTCCACTTCGTGCAGAAAATAGAAATGAGGCGTATCCGCTCATAATTGCCGGAGGTCCCTGGGCCAGTAACCCCGAACCGATTGCGGATTTTTTTGATGCCATTTTAATCGGAGATGCGGAAGAGGCAGTGCTTGAGCTTTGTGAGTCAATTATTGATTCAAAGGAAAAGGGGAAAGGAAAGGAAGAAATCCTTCTTCAGTTATCGAAAATTCCGGGAATTTATATTCCTTCTTTTTATCAGGCAGAATATGATCAGTTTGGTGATTTTCAACAAATTACGCCATTGCGCGAAGGTTTACCGAATCGAATTCAACGCCGATTGCTTCCGGAGCTCAAGCAGGATTATTATCCATTAAATCCTATAGTTCCATTAATCGAAATTACCCATGACCGGTTATCCACGGAAATTATGCGGGGCTGTACCGAGGGATGCCGATTTTGCCAGGCAGGGATGATTTATCGACCGGTCAGACAACGGCCGGCGCAGCAAATTTTGCAACAAACACAAGATGCCATTCGTTCATCAGGTTTTAATGAGCTATCCCTGCTTTCGTTGAATTCTTCCGATTACAATCAACTTGAATGGTTGATGATGAAGGAAAAGATGTTGTTAAATGAACAGCATGTACGGTTTGCTTTTCCTTCCCTCCGTTTGGATGCCGTAACCTCAAACATGGTAGAATTTGTTCAGACCCAGAAGAAAACCGGCTTCACTTTTGCACCGGAAGCCGGAAGCCAGCGGCTTCGAAACGTGATTAATAAAAATATCCGGGATGAAGATTTGCTGGATACCCTAAAATTACTTCTCGACAATGGGTGGCAATCGGTGAAATTTTACTTTATGTTTGGTTTACCAACCGAGAAGGAAGCGGATCTTTACGCTATTATCGATTTGATTAATCGGTGCCAGCAAATTGCTTCAAATTATCCGGATGTAAGATTCAACATATCGGTTTCGCCTTTTTCACCCAAACCACATACGCCATTCCAATGGGAACGCCAGGAAAGTCCCGAAGAGCTGAAAAAAAAGTCGGAATTTTTCCAGAATAAACTCCGGCATAAACACATCAATTTAACCTGGCGGGATTGGGACGCAGCAACCTTAGAGACCATTTTGGCCCGGGGTGGTAGAGAATTAGCAAATGTGGTTGAAGAAGCCTGGCGTCTGGGCGCCAGATTTGATGCCTGGAATGATGGGTTTAACTGGGAAATCTGGCATACTGCTTTCGAGAGATTTGGGATCGAATGGCGGAAATATCTGAGACCGATTTCAGTCGCAGTCCCGGTTCCCTGGGATCATATCGATATGGGGGTTTCAAAATCTTTTTTACAGGATGAGCGCAATAGAGCATACGAAGGCCAGGTGAGTCAGGATTGCAAGGATTATGTTTGTTTGGGATGCGGATTACAGCGGAAAATGTTCAGAGATTTGGTTGACTGTTACCGGGCGGATCAACAGAAAAGTGGACAAAGCAAAATTTCAAAATTTCCGGTCTCTGGTAACTCGAATGAAAACACCCGGACAAACGTAAGTTTTGGTCGTGGGAGAAAGGTGAAGAAACAAGCTGCTCAACCTGTGAAGAAAAAAATACGCATTCGGTACAGCAAAATAGGGTCAACTCGGTTTATCTCCCATCTTGATATTGTGCGGGTATTTGATAGAGCCGCAAGACGAGCCAATATCTCATTAATTTATACCCAGGGTTACAATCCTCGACCCAAAATCTCATTTGGACCTCCGCTGAGCTTGGGAGTCGCGAGTGTTGCAGAATATCTGGATTTAGAGGCAGAATTTACGGGACCCATTGATTTAAAAAACAAATTGAATCGGGTAATGCCCCAGGGAATTCAAATCTTAATGCAAAAAACGATTTATAAAAAAGTTTCTGCATTAGCTGCTGTGATCAATCGATGGAGCTACGAAACGTATTTGGAAGATTTTCAACTTCCGAACCAGTGGATTGATGAGTGGAAGAGTAGAGATGAAATTATGGTTGAACGGATAGTAAAAAATGAAAGTAAAGAGATCAATATCCGACCCTATGTTAAGGAAATATTGAATGAAGAGAGCAAGTTATCAATTTTAATTGGCAGTATAGACGGACGAATGGCGAAGGTGACAGAAGTTTTAAACACGCTGTTGGGAAACCACAATGTGGACTATCGACAATTTTTGACACAAAGGACAGGGCAGTTTGTTAATCAAGAGGATCAAATTCTGGATCCTCTGGAAATTATTTAGCTCTCCGTAAGTTGATTTAATAATTGTTTTTCCCACAGCGTAACATTCAAACAATGCGATAATGTGGAGCAGGTTATGAAAAAGGAAATAATAATAAATTCAACAAATGAAGATACCAGAATTGCACTTTTAGAAAATGATAGGTTAGTCGAAATTTTTGTGGAGCGCCCGGATAATGAACGCACAGTGGGTGATATTTATAAAGGTCGGATTCGGCGGGTTGTAAAAGGAATGCAGGCAGCCTTTATTGATATTGGATTTGAACAAGACGGATTTCTCCACTTCTCCGATATGGGCAACAAAGTAAACCAACTTTTTGCGGACATAGATGAAGAATTGTTGGATAATGGTCGAACTGAAAAAGATATCGATCCGGCGGATCTTTTACGTAACGGTCAGGAAATTGCAGTCCAAATAATTAAAGAACCCATTAGCACCAAAGGTCCTCGTGTAACCACAGAATTAACCGTTCCGGGACGTTTCATGGTTTTAGTGCCGTACCAGGATAGAGTCGGCGTATCCCGAAAAATTGCCAGCATAAAAGAACGGCGTAAACTGCGAAATATAGCTCGCAAATTCCGACCTAAAAATTTTGGACTTATTATACGCACTGTTGCCGAGGGAAAAGACGAAGAAGCTCTGAAATCGGACCTTCAAAGATTAATGAAAAATTGGGCTAAGATTCGCAAAGATATCAGCAATGCCACTCCCCCTAAATTAATTTTTAAGGATCTTGGCATGGCTTCCAGTATTATCAGAGATTTGTTTACATCCGATGTAAAGCGGGTTGTAGTGGATTCCAGGAAGTTGCATAGAGAAATAATCCGTTACTTAAGGGAAGTGGGATCTGAATTAATTAAGAAAGTGGAATATTTTAAATCCCGCGAACCGATTTTTGATGTATTTGGTATTGAAGAAGAATTGCAGAAAAGTCTGGAACGGAAAGTATGGATGAAGAACGGTGGTTACCTGATTATCGAACAGACAGAAGCACTTACCTCCATTGATGTTAATAGCGGGCGCTACTTTGGCAAGAAAGACCATGAACGCAACTCCCTGAAGATAAATAGGGAAGCTGCCAGGGAAATTGCTCGTCAGCTTCGGCTGCGGGATATTGGTGGATTAATCGTGATTGACAGCATCGACTTGGAAGTAGAAGAAAATAAAGAAAAAGTTCTCAATGAATTTAAGAAAGAATTTGCTCACGATCGTGCAGTCACCCGGGTGGCAGAAATGAGCCGCTTTGGTTTAGTAGAAATGACACGCCAACGCACCAGGCCCAGTCTTATCTTTAACATTACAGAGCCTTGCCACATGTGCGGCGGTACCGGTTTAATACCTACAAAAGGCACCGTCTTAGCCAATATAGAGAGACTGATCCGGCGATATGTGGCAACAGATTATTCTCGGAATATTATCATTAAGACCAGTCCGGAAATGGTAGAATACCTCGATAGCAAAAAATTTAACCGAAAGTATCGCTTAATGTGGAAATATTGGATCAAAATTATGGTGGAGTCCGATCCGGACATGAAACCATTTGAATTCAGAATATTGGTTAAAAAAACACGGGAAGATGTGACGGATCGTTTTTCTCAAAAATAGAGTGCAATAACGCTTGGGGTAAGGCCAAAATTCGTTTCATCAATATATAAATTAAATGAATTTTTTAGGACGAATGATCTGCCTGACTCATAAAATAATTGATATTAGGAGTCCAAAGCGTAAGCTTGGTGATGGATATTGGTGTCTGGTAACCTTAAGCAAATGAGATTTTTGACTGCTATCAATATAAAGTTCCTACGGAACTTGTCTTAGAATTCCTTTAGGAATTCAATATTTGTAGAAATCCTATTGAGCCTACAAACCATGAACGCCGTAGGTGTTCAATATTTAGAGTTTTAACAAAAATCGTCAGATTATAAATTGCTCATTCAGTTTCATTAACACCGGGCTTAAGCCCGGTGTTAATGTGAACCAACTTTGTACCACCGAACCGTTTTAACGGTTTCCTCAGCATTATTTTATCTCACTAGCATAATAAGACAACCGGATATTACGACTAAGTCTGGATATCTGAGACTAGTTTTTACACAGTTTGTGAATTTGGAAATAGTAGTGAAATATCAGAATACGTTATGGTAATTATGAAATGGCGTGCTTAAAAATTTAAACTAATACGAGAAAATAAGGATGTTTGACATAAATTGTTACATCATTTGGGGAGTATGCCAAACATCCAATTAAACGAAAACTGTTACTTTTTTTGTACTTTAAGAATACTTTTTACGTAATTCCCATAACTTTCCGCATACATCCTCCAGAGCTTTACCGAGAAGCTCCGGCTGGTCGGTAACGTCCGGTTCGTTATGAAAAACCACGTACGGAACCTGGTGACCTTTGATATCGATGAATTCAGGATTACCGGCGGAAACTTCGTCCCAATCGACTTCCTTGTACAACTTTTCAAGCTTCTCATCCGGGAGGCCGTGTTCCAAAATGCTGTCCGGGCGGTTCGGATTAAAGCGTTTCCGGTTTTTGCGGAGCGATTCCTGGTATGACACATCAATGTAAAGGATTCCCGCCTTCTTAAGGATTTCATCAGAAAGGTGCGGGAATGCTGCCTTGTATCCGCCATGCTCACTGCCCCGTGAGAATTCAATGATGCTTGTAAAAGTTTGATGATAATCCGGATTGTCTCTTAGTCTTTTGGAATACTCCAGGCTAATGCGCTCGATAAGCAGGTGCCACTGGTATTCATACAAAAAATAGCCTTCTTTATCTGTGTGCATGCGCGGCTTACCCATAATTTTTTCAAGAATGGCATCCTCTTCGAACCAGGTCCACAGCATCGGAAAATCGTCAATCTCTTCAAAGCGGTTGATATGAAAGCGCTGCAACCTTTCTTCATCACTCACCTTTTTTAAATAGTCGATGACCTCGCTTTTGCCGGAAGCCGGCCGTCCTAATAGAATGATCGCTTCAAAATTATTTTTCGACATAACGGTCTCCTTCAATTAATATTCAATTTTAATATGCAGTTTTAATTCTCTGACTATAATTGGTGGACAGAAAAAATGATAATAAATGCTTGTTTACGACCTGAGTTTCATAGCATACATTCTTTCAACCCTCAAAAATCAATAAAAGTGTATCCAACACTGGCACGCATTCGTTCTTATTTCCATTATGCCCGGTAACAACCTGAACATCCCTGTTCATTAACGGAAATAAATTTTTATGATTAAACAAATTTCCAACGTTCCACTTTTAGCATTCGCTTTTTATCTTACTTTTTACCCTTTCGTTTTGCATCCGGAAATGCATACCATATTTTGATAGACAATATCAAACCTAAAATTGCAAACGGTACCAGGAACGGTGGCCAATAATTCCAGCTCTGGGAAGTTAAGAATCCCAGTGCAATAGATTGAACGCCAGTACCAAGGTAAACAAATCCATCGATTAATCCGACGGCTGTTGCTGCTGCCTTACGGCCGCCAAAATCCATAGTGGACGTACCGGAGAGCATGCCATGAACCCCAATCACGCAAAGTGACATGAACACCACAATGAAGCCGAGAACATAACTTTTTGTATTCACCGAAGCACCCAATACCCGACCAACATCTTTTACATTAATCCGTAATATTTCCGTTTGATCTTTATATTTATTATACCTCTCATACTCTACCAGCTCGATCCCTTCAATATGAGTGGCAATCATTTTACTTTCTTGCGGCGACGATACTTGCCAAATGGTTTGATCCATACTGCTGTCCATAGCTTGGACTTGATATTCCTTTTGGATTTTTTGCTTTATAAATGGTACATCTATTTCGTGAACTTGTTGATATTTATCCACCAGTTCATGATTGATAACCACTTTAAATCCTTCTTTCACCTCGTTATTGGTGGAAGTAACTAATGGCCACATGATAATAGTGCTTAAAAGCATCATGCCATAAAGTAAAGCAGCCACCGGACCGCGACGGGAGCCGAAAATTTTATCTGAAATAACTCCGGCAAAAATACCACCAAATACCCCTGCCAACATCAGTAAAAATCCCCAATGAATCTTGACGAAGAAATCTGCCAGGTATCCCATATCGTTTGTGAAAATTAAATACCAGTGCATGATCCCGTTCCGCATAACCCCGGAGCAAAATTCAATGACCGCAATAGTTAATATAATTGGATTGGTAAAGATTTTTCGCAGGATGTCTTTTAAACTGAATTCTTTGTCCATCTCGCCAGATGAGGCATCACCGGTATCAAAATTTTCGAAGCCTGCACCGGATGGCTCATCCTTGAGTAAAAAGGTCTCAATCAGAAAGAAAAGCCCCAGAATTATCGCAGGGATAAAGAATACCCACCAGGTTTGGTCGATACCACTGGTTCCGTCAATTGCTAAAACAGACCGGAGAATTTTTTGAACAAATCCGAGTTCCTTGGGTGCTGCTAAAGTAGCTTCCACAATTGCCTGACCCCAATCGAAAGCGAAATATAAACCCAATGAAATGAGAACTCCGAAGATTCCTCCAAACACACCCCGTTCACGAATATGAAACCAGTTTGAATTAACTTTTACAATGGATACCGCACCATAGCTTTGAAAATACATGTTGAGGGCATACAAGACAGAAAACCATAATACCAGATTTAACTGCATATCGGTGCTTAATAATAAATAAGTGAGCAATCCCATTAAGACATTCATCAAAGCCGCACCAAAAGCGCTAATCTGGATACCGCGTTTTCCACCTATCCGGTCTGTAAGCGGTCCGTTAATCAGAAAGCTAAA
This sequence comes from uncultured Calditrichaceae bacterium, assembly GCA_964627635.1. Taxonomy (GTDB): domain Bacteria; phylum Calditrichota; class Calditrichia; order RBG-13-44-9; family RBG-13-44-9; genus CAZVKP01. Next base: position 10,538 of record CAZVKP010000015.1, read on the forward strand.
TGCGTAGGTAATTGTCCCTGCAGCGAAGATAGTTCCAAAATCTGCTTTAGTCATCAAATCACCAAGAGCGTTTTTGGATACGGTAAGATTATAACGCCCCATATAGAGAAAAGCATAAGTAAGTCCCATGGGAAACCAGTTTAATAATCTTCTTAAACGATACGCCTGACTGTGTTTAGGTTTTTCCGAGTTCATGCTGTAGTCTCCGTTTTCTGGTCTTTGGTCTCTTGAAGACAAATTAAATACTAACAAAAATAGAGAATTGGAATTTTTTTTCAAATGAAAAATTAAAATTTATGTATCCCACAATCGGACATAATATTTAAGATATTTCTATATATTAGTTGGTAATATCTCAGAAAAAAAATTGCATTCGTTAAAGACTTCTGCTATTTTGATCACGCATTAAACGATTTTTGAATTATGTCAAAATTTTATAATGATGGATTAAAATTTGAATGTACCGGGTGCGGAGAATGTTGTAAACTTCCCGCCGGCAGAGTAGATTTGCTGTTTGAGGAGGCAAAAAAGCTTTCCGAATATTTGAGTTTAAGAATAGATTATTTTTTAGAAACGTATTGCGATTCCAACGAGGAAAGTCTTCAATTGAAAGACAACCAACAGCATCACTGCATATTTTTATCCGATGATAAATGCACAGTATATGAAGTAAGACCACTCCAATGCCGCACATTTCCGTTTTGGCCGGAAAATGTTAAATCTCTTTATCGGTGGAAACAGATAAGAAAAATTTGCCCGGGAATTGGAGAAGGCAAACACTATTCAGTTAATGAAATTAAGGAGATACAGCTACAGCAACGGCAATATAATTAAAAATTAAAGCATAGTGATGTTGAAGAATAATTGACATATTACAATGATTGTAATGCCTTCCTGAAAGAATAATTGGTTCGACTTAAATAGATAAAATAAAAGGTCAAAAATGCTGGAAAAACTTTTCAGATTAAAAGAAAATAACACCTCTGTTCAGACAGAGCTTATTGCCGGCATCACAACCTTCATGACAATGGCATACATTATTTTCGTCAATCCTTCCATTCTTTCCGAAGCCGGCATGGACTTTGGGGCTGTAATGGTAGCAACCATTATTGCTTCAAGCATTGCAATTTTAATGATGGGAATTTGGGTAAATTATCCCTTTGCCCTTGCACCGGGAATGGGCCTCAATGCTTATTTTACCTATTCTGTTTGCCTTGGAATGGGCTATGAGTGGCAGGTGGCATTGGGGGCTGTATTTATTTCCGGTGTATTGTTCATGCTGCTCACTTTTTTGAAAATTCGACAGATGATTGTAAAAGCGATACCGAGTGCTCTTAAAATGTCTACCGCTGCGGGAATTGGGCTATTCATCGCATTTATCGGCCTTCAAAATGCGAATATTGTCGTTGCAGATCAAAATACGTTAGTAACGTTAGGTGATATGTTAACACCCGAATCGACCCTTACTGTTTTTGGTGTCATTATAATTGCAGTATTGATGAGGTTACAAGTGAGTGGGGCAATCCTTTTTGGCATTCTCATAAATTGGCTCATCGGATTAGTATTAGGCATTGTAGAATATCAGGGGATTTTCAGTTTGCCTCCAAGTCTATCACCCACATTTTTCAAATTAGATCTGGGAGGCATTTTGGATACCGGATTCCTCACCATCATATTTGCTTTTTTCTTTGTGGACTTGTTTGATTCCACCGGTACGCTGGTGGGGGTTGCCGAGCAGGGGGGTTTTGTAAAGCCGAACGGCAATTTCCCCAGAGTGGATAGAGCCCTAATGACGGATTCAGTGGGGACTATGACAGGGGCACTTTTTGGTACTTCAACTGTGACTGCGTACATCGAAAGTGCTTCCGGTGTGGCAGTAGGCGGAAGAACCGGCTTAACATCAGTTACGGTGGCTCTTTTATTTTTATTAAGCTTGTTTATATCTCCATTAGCACAATCCATTCCTCTCTTTGCAACTGCGCCTGCGTTGATTGTGGTGGGTTCTTTGATGCTTAAACAATTCACCCGCATTGAATGGGATGATATGTCGGAAGTGATTCCGGCATTTGTGGTCATGCTTTTTATGCCGTTAACCTATAGCATCGCCAATGGAATTGCGATTGGTTTTGTGCTCTATCCATTAATCAAAGGGATAGCCGGACGCTACAGAGAAGTTCACTGGCTTAGCTGGATACTCTGTGTGTTGTTCATAATTCGATTTATTTTTCTGGAATTTTAAAGGGTATAATTTATGAATCATAAGTTTCTTATTTGGATATTTCTTATCGGAATTTTAATTATATCATCCGTCTACAGCCAGGATGTGAAAAGTTTGAATCTGCAGTATCACTATGATTTTCGCAGGGAATTCCCCACAGTTACCCAGGAATTTTATGGTACCGATAAACTTGGTTACACATTTTTTTTCATGGATTTGAACTTCGATCATAATCGGAAACAGGGTGGTGTAAGTGATATCTATTTTGAAATTTTACGTTATTTTAAGATATATAGCTGGAATGATTACGATCTATTTGCCACTGTTCAATACGACGATGGGACTGCTCCTGTTGAGAGGATCCTGTTAGCTGGTTTAAATATTGGGAATGTCAATATTGGTCCTTTTAATGTATCAACGGAATTTTTACTGAAAAAGGATTATAAACTTGATGTCAATTGGCAATATACAGTAGTGTGGTATGCGGAATTTTTAAACGGGCAACTAATATTCAATGGTTTCCTGGATTACTGGGCAAATGATGTGGATAATTCCCGCTGGCCCTCATTTAATCCGGAATTTGCTGCCAGCAACTACTCATTTCAGGCAGAACCCCAAGTCGGCTGGAGAATTTCTCCCCATTGGAAAATCGGGAGCGAGGTCGAAATAGACCGTGGATTTATTGGTACGGTTACAGGTAAATTAGCATTGGAAGAAGAGTATCAGCACGACAAATGGTATTTTTTGCCGACGCTGTTTGTGCAGTATGATTTTTAAAACGTTCTGCGATATTAATTTCCAATTGATTTCAATAGGACGTAACATTAAATTTTTGTTCGGCTAGTCGAATTTCGCCACCGTAGCTCAGTTGGTAGAGCAGCGCACTCGTAATGCGCAGGTCATCGGTTCGAGTCCGATCGGTGGCTCAAAACTTATTATCCACATAAAATAGTTTATATCAGATAATATCCGATTTCAAACTTTCACTAATCATAGTTCGTAAATATTCTTGTTATTACTAAACATAATTAGTAACTTGTATTGTATTCTTAATATATTACTGGAGTATAGATGGAGAATGCCCTCGTTAAACAAAATCTACACTGGGAAGGTAAATATGAAAACCTCTACCATCGATCAATAATGGGGAAGTTAATTTCACAATTACCTGCAAAAGAAATTCAAGTATTACAAGGAGTGCGTAGAAGTGGTAAGTCCACAATTTTTAAATTATTAATTAATCATTTAATGGAAAGTAATTCTCCCAAATCTATTTTATACATTAATTTGGACGATCCTTTTTTTACTGAGCTTTATAATGATGCACGAAAATTTGATAGTGTTGTGGATATAGCAGGAAAGCTAACTCAAGAAAACATCAAATACCTTTTTTTGGATGAGGTCCAAAATGTTGAGAAATGGGAAAAATTTGTAAAAAGTGCTTATGATACTGAGAGATTCCGGAAAATTTTTATCACAGGCTCTAACTCATCCCTTCTAAAAGGTCAATATGCCCAGCTTCTATCAGGAAGATACATAAGCGATTCAACTTATCCATTGAAATTTAAAGAGTGGCTTTCTGTTGAAAATTTAAATAGTTCGCTTGTTCTGTTGCAAAGAAAATCAAAGGTTATGCAGATTATTGATAAGATGCTTGAGTTTGGTGGGTTTCCCGAAATCATAAAACACGAAGATCAGCTTCTTAAGAGAGAAATTTTATTGAATTATTATGAAACTATATTGTTAAAGGATTGTATCGCAATTAACCATGTCAGGGAAGTTAAAACCTTTAAAGAGTTAACTCACTACTTAATATCAAATGCCGGGACACTTTATTCTTACAATGGATTGGCAAAATCGATTAACAGTAACGAGAATAGCGTGCAAGAATTTATAAATATTTTGGAAAACAGTTTTTTGTTTAAAGAAGTTAAACATTTTTCCTTTTCATTGAAAAAACAGTCCAAAGCCAGAAAGAAAATATATTGTGTTGATAACGGTATTTTAGCTAATGTTTCTTTTCGATTTTCTCAAAATAAAGGAAAACTGTTCGAAAATTTGGTGTATTCGGAGCTGATTAAATATAATGGTGATGTTTATCATTACATAAATAAGTATGAATGTGATTTCATCGTAAAAAGTGAGTCAGAAAAAAAAGCTATACAAGTTTGTTTCGAGATTTCGGATCAGAATCAAAAGAGAGAAATCAATGGACTTAGGGAAGCAATGGAAGATCTGAAGATAGAAAATGGTACTATTATTACCTACAATCAGGAAATGAATGTTGAGGGAATTTCAGTACTTCCGTTTTGGAAATATTTTTTTAAAGGGTGATAGAAACAATTGTAAATATTTGATAATGCTGAAATAGCAATTAGAGGAATTAAAATTTGAAGCCACCGTAGCTCAGTTGGTAGAGCAGCGCACTCGTAATGCGCAGGTCATCGGTTCGAGTCCGATCGGTGGCTCAAACAAAGTTTCAGTTGAAAGGCTGTTTCATTTTTGTTGAAATAGCCTTTTTTATTATCTCAAAATTTTGATGATGTTGATAATACCCTTTATTTTAGTTATTTTTATCAAAATTTTAAAACGCTAATAATGAATTATAATGGAACCGTATGGGCGCCATATTTGATAAGATTCTCGAAAAAACCACCAAATCCGTTGCCAAAGGACGCTGGTTGTTCAAATCATTATCCGGAACCGAAGAAGAGCGTTTGGAAGCAGAGTATGTATTGGGACTCCATCTGGCGAAAGAAGTCATATCCCATATCGGTATCGAAAAAGATAGCGCACAATCAAATAGCGTCAATAAGATCGGCAATAAATTATCTGCCAGATTAACCGATAAACGCCGTAAATTTCATTTTATTACTTTGAATTCTGAAGAAAATAACGCCTTTGCTCTTCCGGGCGGATTTATCTTTGCAACCAAATCATTGATTAAACTATGTGAATTCAATGAAAATGAAATTGCCTTTGCCCTGGGGCATGAAATGGGACATGTTATAAAAGGCCATGCACTTGACCGGATGATTGCAAATTCTGCCTTTGGTTTGATTTCAAATTTCGGACCGGGCAGGGGAGTGGTCGGGCAAGTTTCCAGACGAGCGATCTCCAAGCTGCTTTACAGTAGTTATTCACAGGATCAGGAATTGGAAGCGGATACGTTTGGCGTGGGCATTATGGATGCTGCCAGATATGAGCCCCATGCCTCGGTTAATTTTATGAAACGATTGGAGAATGCTTCCCGGAAACAAAATGAGCCGGGCATTAAGAAGTATTTTTCTTCTCATCCGGAATATAAAATGCGGATTCAAAATATTCAACAGACCATAAGCCGGTTAAATTAACTAATTCATTAATCATTAGTACAGGAAATGTATTGAGCCATCGTTTGAATATCTCGATAATAAGGAGAGAAAAAGTTTGCCCAATACTAAAGGAATAGAGTTAAATAAAAATTCTTTCTGAAGGTTTAATGAGGGAGAAACGGACCGATTTGGTATTTTCGAACGTGAAGAAAAAGAAAAATTGAAAGTTCTGCAGGAGAGATTTAATGCCACCACCGCTTACAATTATCATCGATTTTCTCCTGAAATTGAAGATTGTGAATGGGAGTTATTTTTCCGGGACTTGGTGGATAATTTATTTGAAACTTATGATCATATCTTAGTGACCGAGAATGACGAAATCTTGGGTGTAAATAAAAGAGGTAATGTCTTATTGAAAAAGCACTCCGGAGCCTATCAAAGAGTAGAAGAAGTTACCGATAAAATGGATTAAGGATGTTTATGAAAATCAACTGGTTAGAAAATAATAAAAATTGAGGTTATCAGAATAGAACTGATGAAAATTGAATTGAAAAATAAAATTTATCATCCGCAGCGGATTTTTTGTGTAGGCCGAAATTATGTGGCTCATGCCAGAGAATTCAACAATGAAGTTCCGGACAAGCCCATCATTTTTATGAAACCACCAACCAGCCTGGTACCGCCCGGAAGTCGAGTGAAGTTTCCATCAAACGGAAAAGAGCTTCATTATGAAGGTGAAATGGTAATTTTAATTGGGAAAGAAGGACGTGCCGTCTCAGAAAAAGATGCTCGCTCTTATGTTCAAGGTTTATCTCTTGGTCTGGATTTGACCCTGCGGGATGTCCAACGTCACATGAAACAGAAGGGCTTACCGTGGGAAATGGCGAAAGCATTTGAACAAAGTGCACCGGTGGGAGAATTCATCCCTGTAGAGAAGGATATGGATTTATCTGATTTTGAATTCACATGCAGTGTAAATGGTGAGGTGAAACAACGAGGTGTGACAGGTTTAATGATTTTTTCGGTTGAGAAATTAATTGTGGAATTGAGTCAGGTTTGGTTGCTGCGTCCCGGTGATTTAATTTATTCCGGGACTCCGGAAGGGGTGGGACCCTTGCAAATTGGTGACAAGGTGAGTGTGCAAAATTCTCAAATCGGCAGTTTTTCATGGGAAATTATCGTATAATCTCCAGGCTATGTAATTGTTTAAAAACGAGGTTAAAATGTCCTTATTCAATTTAATTATTTTACTGATTATTGCCGGGATTTGTGGCGCATTGGGACAGGCAGTATCCGGTTTTTCGCGCGGCGGATGCCTTGTTTCTATTGTTATCGGATTTATCGGTGCATTGATCGGAAATTGGTTGTCCCGAGAACTGTCACTTCCTGAACCTTTTTTGATACATATTGGAACGACATCTTTTCCCATATTATGGTCGATTATCGGTGCTGCACTATTTGTCGCGGTAATCAGTTTTTTTACTAAATCCTCATAATAGAATTTTGAATATGCATTAGTTCAGCTTAATTAATAATTATACAAGATTAATTTGAAATAAACCTTAACCCTATCCCCCAGATAGGCATTTTGATCAGTTTGAATATTGCTATACCCCCATCCCCTTCTCCACTTGGAGAAGGGGATGGGGATGAGGTATAATTACAATCACCGTATCATACAAATTATTTAATATTAATAC
>CAZVKP010000016.1:0-17637 GCA_964627635.1 uncultured Calditrichaceae bacterium
AGTGTAACCTATCTCCTGCAACTTTTTGTGTAACCAATGTGGTGCTAGTTGTCAAGTAAGGGCTAGCAATTTTTTCATATGGCACCTTTATCATTTCTTCTGCGAATCTATTTTCGTGACCTGCACTTCCAGCAGTTCTGCTAACGCCGCATTTGCTTTCCGGGACTGAATGGCCAGCCAGTACACCGATTTATCTTTAACGAAGAAATAGTGAACCTGACCCTGACCCAGCACCATCTGGATCTTACGATCCTTCACGCTGAAGGTGCGGTGGTGCCAGAATCCGCTGCTGCCATTCCCAATACGGCCGGACATGTCGCCGAGAACCTGGCGTGCTTTGTCCACCGATTCATAGGTGATGACATACAGCGTAGTTGGCTTTTCACCGCTTTCGTAATAGCCGATGGTGCTTTCCAGCGGAGCGACTTCCTTGCGGTGTAGCTTGGCGATGACGGCGACAGATGCTTTACCGGTGATCTCTTCCTGTAATGAAATGCCTGCCAGAGAGGGTGGCAGGTCCGGGATCTGGTTTTCCTGTGAACAACCTGCAATGAGAATCAATATAACCAGTTGAAATAAGATTACTGTTTTTTTCACATCACTTCCTTTAATTGAAAAATAACTACTCCCATCAACTCGTCATCCGGCACCCGCTCAAAATTAACCGAAAACCGGTTTGTCTTTTGGACATAATCGCGCACCGTGTACGCCTTGTTTCCAATTTTACTTCCCGGACAACTATACAGGCACACAATGCAGCCGGATTGCCATTCAGGGACAAGTTCCAAATTTCCTCCGAAGCGGAAATCAAATTTCTTCTCGCCGGAATTGCGGAATAAGCTGTCCAAAGGTAACGATTTTGTCAATCCGGGCCACCACACCCGTATCTCCACCGGACTCCCTTCGATGCGCCGCTCCGGTGCCGGATGGTCCGGGTTCTTGCGCTGATTCCAGGTTTGCATGGTTAGATTGTTTCCAGGTCCGGCACCGAGGGCAATCATCGCCCGATAAAATGTGGTATCGCTGATGTAAGCAGAAAGAAACGCCTCTTCGGCAGCACTTCCCTCCGCCCAAACAATAGCGTGATAATTAGGCGTATTTTTAAAAAGCCATCCTCCGGAAAAGTGCGTTGCCTGAAGCTTCGCCAAAATACGTACTTCCCCTGCTGCGCTGTCAACCCGAATTGAATTCTCTACAGTAAGGCCGCCATATCCGGTAGATTGTGCTTCTACCAAAGACCACCCGAGCAAGAATAAAAACTGTAATAGAATTACACGATTGTTCATCATTTACTTTATTTAATTATTTCCGTCCGGTTTCAATAATTGGCTCATAAATTATTTGCATGCAATTTTCTGTATCGCACCGCATAGAATATACCCGCTCCGCCGGCAATTAGAATAGCGATGATCTGCGAGGTGGAAATCAGACCATCCAGATACACGCCCCGCGGATCATTGCGGAAAATCTCCACAAAGGAACGGGTTGCTGCATAAAGGATCAGATAGACCAGAAACAACTCCCCAGTAAACTTCTGCCTTTTTTGCCACCACAGCAAAAGACCGAATACTACAAAGTTGGTGAACACCGAATAAATCTGGGTAGGATGCAACGGAATTCCGGTGGGTGCCAGGGAATGCGGGTCGGAAAAAACCACCGCCCACGGCAGATCGACCGGTTTGCCGAAACTGTCTCCTGAAAAGAAACAGCCCAGACGACCAACTGCCCCACCCAACGCCAGACCCGGAGCGATCATATCCCCGATATTCCAGGCACTTAACTGATACCGTCGCACATAGACGATCCCGCCAATCAGGGCAAACAGAAACCCCCCGTAAAAGGTAAATCCTCCCTCCCAAATCATGAAAATATGATGTGGATTTTGGAGATACCAATTCAATTTTCCGTCAAATAGTACTGATAAAATCCGGGCACCGATCACTGCCCATAAAATAATGACCAGCACAAAGGTATTCAATCGTTCGGTGTTAAAGCCAAGCTGTTTGGCGCGGCGGAAAAACCACCAGGCGCCGGCGGCAAAGCCCAGGGCATGAAAAACGCCCACGGTGTGAATAGTGATTGGTCCTAATTCGAATAATATTGGATACATAATATAGTTTTTTCTCCTGTTATTTGTCACTTGTCATTGGTCATCTGTCAGCTGTCATTTGTGAGTTGCTAGTGGTACCTGATCCTTTCTCTTTATGTATTGGGCAGCATTAGATTTCCCTTATAGTCAATAACCATATGATTAAGGCTGCGAGTTAATCCCTCCTACAAACTGACAACTGACAATAAACAGCCAACAATAGATACACCCGAATTCGGGAATATAAATATTCCTATCTCTAAATTTTTTGTCGCCGCAGCATATTGGCATTGCCGACCACGGTAATTGATGAGGTAGCCATGGCAATCTCCGCAAGAACCGGGTGCATCCAGCCGATCATCGCCAATGGAATCATGGCGATGTTGTAAAAGAATGCCCAGAACAGGTTCTGCCGGATCTTCCGGAACGTTGCCCGGCTTAACCGGATCGCTTCCACCACACCGGAGAGCTCCCCGCGCACCAGTGTCACATCACTGGCTTCGATGGCGATATCGGTGCCGGTGCCGATGGCAATGCCCACATTGGCTTGAGTGAGCGCCGGGGCGTCGTTGATTCCATCGCCAACAAATGCCACCTGTCCGAAATGCTTCTGTAATTTCTGAACTTCGGATACTTTGCCATCCGGCAGTACTTCAGCCAGAACATGATCAATCCCCACTTTTTTGGCAATGGCTTCCGCGGTTTTTTTATTATCACCGGTAATCATGGCGGTTTGCAATCCTAACCGGTGAAGCGCATCGATGGCATTTTGCGAGTTATCTTTCAAAGTATCCGCCACCGCAATTAATCCGACCACTTCATCATTCACCGCAACCAGCATGGTGGTTTTTGCTTCTTTTTCCAAACGCCGCATATCTTCCTGAAGAAAGAAGGGACAAATATTATTTTCTTCCATCATCCGGCGCGTGCCTACCCAAACGCAGTGTCCGTTTACCCGGGCAAAAATTCCCTTTCCCCGAACCGCTCTGAAATCCTGAAATCCGAACAAGTCGATTTTTTTGCTTTCCGCATATTCCGTTATTGCCCGGCCCAGCGGATGTTCACTGGCTTTCTCGGCAGAGGCCGTCCATTGGATTATTTGTTCCACCGTGTAACCTTTTATGCCTATGATATCGGTTACTTCCGGTTTTCCCCGGGTGATGGTGCCGGTTTTATCGAAAACCACCATTTTAACGTCTTTCAAAGTCTGTATGGCTTCGCCGGACCGGATCAGAATACCCTGTTCGGCACCTTTACCACTTCCCACCATTAGGGCAGTGGGAGTCGCAAGCCCCAGTGCACAGGGACAGGCAATCACAAGCACGGCGACCATGGATACGATTGCCAGCATGATGATACCCAGATCGGGATTTACCCATGGTAAAAAAGATCCCGCACCTATCAGCGAGCCCATAAAGGTGGGGAACAACAACCACAGTGCCACAGTAAAGAGGGCGATTCCGATAACAACCGGCACAAAAATAGACGTAATTTGATCCGCAAATTCCTGAATGGGTACTTTGGTTCCCTGACACTCTTCCACCATTTTGATGACCTGGGAGAGAAAAGTGTCTTCACCGATCTTCGTCGCGCGAACTTTCAGGAGACCTTCCTGATTGACGGTAGCACCGATGACCTCCTCGCCGGGTCGACGGGTCACCGGCATACTTTCTCCGGTTGCCATCGATTCGTCCACTGCACTTTCACCTTCCACAATCATTCCATCGGTGGGAATTTTCTCACCAGGTCGCACCACCATCACATCATTCACCTGAACCTGTTCTATGGGAACCTCCACCTCTTTATCCTCCTTTATGATTCTGGCTGTTTTAACGCCGAGTTTGAGCAGCTTGCGAATCGCCTGGGAGGCGCGCCCTTTGGCGGTTTCTTCGATATAGCGACCGGTCAGATGGAAAGCCATGATCATTCCGGCGACCCCGGCGTAATTCGCCAGCGGGAAGAAAAATGAGGCGGGACCGGTCAGTAATGAAATTCCGGTTCCCAGCATAATTAAGGTATCCATGTTGGCGTGGGCATGCAGTACCGCTTTACCGCCGCTGCTGAATGTTTGGCGACCCACCCAGAACAATACCGGCAGCGAGAGCAGGATCATTCCCAAATTATATACAACCGCGCTAGGCCAAACCAGGTTGAATATCATTTCCAGCACCATCCACAAAATAATGGGAATGGTAAATGCCCAGGCAACGATCATTTTAAAGCGGGCTGATTGCATTTTCAGCGTTTCCTGGTCCACCGCTCCTTTCACGGATGCTTCACTTTTATCCGGTGCCTTCACCACCTGGTAGCTGGCAGCTTCAACTGCCCGCTGGAAATCCTGCCAATGTGCCAGACCAGGTAGAAAAGTTACCGTCGCTTTCTCAGTCGCCAGATTGACCGACGCCTCCAGCACGCCGTCCAGATCCTTGAGGGCATGTTCCACATGACTGGCACAGGAGGCGCAGGTCATCCCGCCGATAGGCAGCTCCTCAGTCTGGGTCTGTACATCATAACCGGCCGCCCGGACCGCCTGAATCAACTGAGCGGCATCCACGTTTTGATTGGCCCAGATCACCCGGGCCTTCTCACTGGCAAGATTCACATGAGCATCGGCGACACTTTCCAGACCCTTCAACGCCTTCTCCACATGAGCGGCGCAAGAAGCACAGGTCATCCCCTGAATAGAAACCTCCAGCTCGGTATCGGATGCGGCTCCGCCGTTGTTCGCGGATTCCGCATTTTTGGCCCGGGCATGCAGCACGGTTGCAGAGGCCTGCCCGGCCGGATTTTCCAGCAGATAGTTTTCAGGCTCAGCGTCGAACTTTTCTTTACAAATTTGAGCGCAGAAAAAGTAGTCTTTTCCATCGTAACGGCTTTTGGCTGCCGCCTGATCTTCATTGATCATCATTCCACAAACGGGATCTCGTACCATTTGAATCCCTCCTTACTTATTATCAATTATCTTCATACAGGGGAGTGCTGTCCCCGCTCAACCTTGTTTATATTAGAAGACAGTCTCCGGACTTTCAGGATCATTCCTTCGATTCCAACGATTTCTGCCATCTGTCCTTTTTTTAATTTTTCGGAAGAAACTGCCTTCCAGATTTCGCCATGTACCAGGACTTCGCCTTCCGGATTCAGTTTACCAGTTGTTTCGAAAATTTCGCCGATCAGTCCTTCTTTTCCGGTTTTTACCGGTTGATGCATGGCTCTCAAAAGAGCGAAATAAATAAATCCGGACAGGACTGCAATTCCCAAATACACAGGTAATGCCACCGACAGCGGCCACAACCAGAACACGGAAAGTCCAAACACCGGCATCAGTAATACTATATGACACATTTGATCTCACCTTCTTTCATGTTCTATCTTCTATTCAGATTAACTTCAATAAATGTGCCAAAACAAACAATCTTCGTAATCAGTTCAAATACAGGAGGTTACATAAACTGTAATTTTTGCGAATAACATTTTTAAAGACTATTCTTCAATGCTCTGAGGAATATTCTACAGTGGAAGAAATAAATTTCATTTTATGGGAATACTCAAAAGTTCACATAGTCTACTTGCTGGTACTAAGAGCACTATTGAGCGGGTATAATGCAGTAGTATTGGACAGCGGAATTTTGTATTCAATTTTAATACAATGAGCCAATAGAGTTTGGTTATTTAATTATGGGCTGAATTATATTTTTTACTACGGGTTCCAATATTTTTGCCAGCTTTCCCTAAAAACGTAGCAATCAGCGGTTGTACTGATCCTGGAATTCGGGCTCCAAACCACCATAGGTTTGCACCAGCGAAGCAATAATCTGATCTTTTTGCTTTCCGTCTTTAAATGCATCCCGGATGAACTGTTTTTCCGCCATGGCGGTCTCACAGGTGCATTCTTCTAACGGTTCCTTGTTACAGCCGCCGCAGTTACAGTAAAATTTGGAGGCGACTTCCGAAACCTGGGAAGTCAGGAAAGGATCCATTCCTCCGACTGTCGGGATGTCAGTTCTGGCTGACTGTGATGAAGTGGGCGCTTCAAATATTTTAACGGCAATTATGATTATTACAAACAATCCCACAACCAGCGCCATTGTTTTCCCGAATGTCAAATTATTTTGCGGAAGTTGTTTTTTTGTTTTGGAAGTTTGTTTCCGGGATTTGGATTCAGGTTTTTTCGGGGGCGAACTTTTTATTATTTTTTCCCCGCAGGCAGCACAGTAGTTAGCGGTGTCGGTGTTTTCCTTGCCACAGTGAATGCAATAGACTACCTTTCCGGTATTTGTTAATTCCTCTCCGCATGAAATGCAAAATTGGGCTTGTTCTTTATTTCCCTGACCACATTGGGGACACTTCATTATTTACCTCTCCTGCTTGATTCAAATTATCTTTTAAACATTTTTAACTCACATTGAAATACCTCTTCGCAACCAGCGCACGATTTCGTCTTTTTTCACGGAGTGGCGTGCTATCTCTCGATCTTCTAAAAAAATTACCGGGACATCATTCTTGTATTTTTCGTAGAGAGCAGGTTCATTGTTTATATCGATTTCCTGTAAGTGAAAAGAAATTTCTTCTTGAGCCTTGAGGATGGTCCTCAATGCTTCTTCACACAAATGGCAGTTTGGAATGGTGAATACAACTATTTTGTGCATGGTATCCTCACCATAAAGTCGGTTCTCAGACCAAATAAATTTTTGATTTCCTTATGCGTTGCAAAACAGAGATGGCACCTGTCTGCACGACAGAGAGCATACAGAGCTATCTCATGTCAGACTCATTCGTAGCGTAACTGTTCGTATTTCCGAAGCCGTCGGGATTGAGAATTCTCACCCCTCGGTACTTCCGCCGGGACTATTCACTTTCTGTTAACCACCCTCTTCTGATTTCTCCACATACTTTTCCGGATTCTCTTCAAATTCCCGTTTGCATCCTTCCATGCAAAAATAATAATCTTTATCTTTGTAAGTGGTTTTTGCCGGCGGATGCTTTTCATCCACCATCATACCGCATACCGGATCGCGTTTCATAAAAACACCCCCTTTGCATGTATTTTTGTTTTATTAAATGAGGAAAATTACTTCCTCTTCTGAGCAATATATTTCTTTGGATTTTCTTCAAACTCTCTTTGACAAAGCGGACAGCATAAATAGTATTTTTCTCCTTCGTAAATCAGTACAATGTGAGCTTTGTTGGCATTCAGACGTTTACCACATACCGGGTCAAAATGTTGACTCATTATATTTTCCTTTCGCATCAATCCTTTGTCGTTTGTTCATTTAATAAATAATTTTTATTTCACATACTTTAAAACCCGGATTCCCGGAAGAAGGCATTGGCATTTTGCTGGCTGTCTGCCCGCACACGTCCGATAATCCTGGGAAGAAAATATCCGGTTTTTGAAAGTAATTTGTTCATCATATACAAAACACCGATGGAGAGAAAGAAACCACCCAATGCACCAAAAACGCCGCTGTTGGGTATCTGAGAGATCTGGTTTGCAATAGCATACCCTGCTAAAATCATGAGGATGGGCAACAGAAATACGATTAGTGCAGCAATAATTTTGGACTTTTCCGGATACTCCAGATAAACCAGATTACCTTCTTGAAACCCTTGCACTACAGGAATGTGAATGAAACGGTATTTGGATTTTGGACCTCCAAACGAGCAGGCTGATTTTGCTGCGCACACTTCACACTGCTCCCCGGTGCGCAATTGAACGGTCATCCAATTGCCTTCCACCTTTGATATTTTGCCAACTTCCTTTCCCATGTGTTTTCACCTTACCTGTTAAAATTTTTCAGTATTTGCACTTTATTATTGCGTTAAATAATTACTTGCTATATTAAAGTATCTCAAACTTCATGCCATCTCTGTAACAATATGATTTTTATAGCATTATATCAATTGGGTTAGAACTTGATCGTAGATTATTATACAATTTTTGAGAAATATGTAGAATAATATAAAATATTCACAATCTAAAGAGCTTCCTCACCAACCGCGCCGGTTCTGATTTTAATTGCCATATCTACTGACGAAACGAAAATGATTCCATCTCCTTTCATCCCGGTATAGGCTTGTTTGCGGATGGTCTCAACTATCTTATGAACATCTTCGTCACTGCAGACAACTTCCAGTTTACCCACTTCCGAATATTTTTCTACACACTTAATAGAATATTTGGCAGTCTGGGGATCTGCCAATCGTCCCACGCCCATCACATCGATCAATGTGATGCCCTCAATACCTATTTTTTCCAGCGCATCGATCACTTCTTCTGCTTTTTGGCAGCGAATATAGGCTTTTATTTCTTTCATCATAAACTCCTTCTCTTCTGAAAACAGAGAATTAAAAGTGAAACCCATAATCAAATTTGCCCCGGAAGGTTGAGTTCCGGGGCAACTCTATTTAGGACCTATTTTGTATTTTCATCATTGTCTATTTGTTGAATCTCAGCAGCCAGTCTTCTCACTTCGCGCCTGCGCCACAAAAAGTAAATTGCAGGAATTACCACCAGGGTTAATATGGTGGATGTAATCATTCCCCCCACCATTGGCGCAGCAATTCGTTTCATTACTTGAGATCCGGTGCCATGACCCCATAAAATTGGCAGCAAGCCAGCCATGATGGCGGTTACGGTCATCATCTTTGGTCGTACACGATCTACAGCTCCTTCAATAACCGCACCGTACAAGTCTTTCATACTTTTCATCATACCGGCAAACTTGCGGTCGTTATATGCATGATCAAGATAGATTAGCATGACAACCCCGGTTTCGGCTGCAACTCCTGCCAGTGCAATAAAACCGACACCCACCGCGATACTAAAGTTGTAACCCAGGATATACAGAAACCATATTCCGCCCACTAACGAGAAAGGCAGGGAGAGCATCACAATCAGACTTTCCTGAATATTCTTAAAATTGAAATAGAGCAGCAGGAAAATGATCAGTAAGGTAATGGGGATAACAATTCGGAGCCGCTGCTGTGCGCGCTGCATGTATTCATACTGACCGCTCCAGACCAGGCTATAACCTTCCGGAAAATCGATTTCTTTGTCCACCACCTGTTTTGCATTTTTCACATAGGTTCCCACATCGATATTCTTGATATCCACATAAAGCCAGGCAGTTTTACGTGAGTTTTCACTTTTAATAACCGGCGGACCTTTTTTCATTTCAACATCGGCGACATAACTTAACGGAATTTTAGCGCCGGTTGGTGTCTGTATCAATACCCGGTTCAAGCGATTAAGGTTGTCCCGCAATTCCCGTGGATAACGTACATTCACCGGATAACGCTCAAGACCCTCCACTGTTTTGGTGACGTTCATTCCTCCGATCGCAGACATGATGACATCCTGGACATCTCCCACAGTCAGCCCGTATCGCGCTGCCTGCTCACGTTTAATTTTGAAATCTAAGTAATTACCTCCCACGGTTTTGTCAGGGAATACACTCTGAGTGCCTTCTACCTGTTTGACCACGGCGGATATTTCCTGACCCAGATCCGATAGCTTCTGCAAATCCGGTCCCATCAATTTAATACCTACCGGAGTTTTAATCCCGGTGGAAAGCATGTCGATCCTTGTTTTAATAGGCATGGTCCAGGCGTTGGTGAGGCCTGGAAACTGGATTGATTGATTGAGTTCTTCCACCAATTTATCTATGGTCATCCCCGCACGCCATTCCTCTTCCGGTTTAAGGGTGATGGTGGTTTCTATCATTGATAACGGCGCCGGATCGGTAGCGGTTTCCGCCCGCCCGATTTTTCCAAACACATCTTCTACCTCCGGAAAGCTTTTGATAATCTTGTCGGTCTGCTGAAGCAGCTCCTTGGCTTTGGTAATACTGATGCCCGGATCGGTTGTCGGCATATATAACAAATCACCTTCATTCAGGGGCGGCATAAATTCGGAGCCGATCCGTTTAAGCGGAAAGACGGATACGAGCAGGATAATGAGTGCAATAATGATGGTTGTCCATTTGAAGCGCAGAACCAGATTGATCACCGGTCGGTATATTTTAATAAGAAACCGGTTTACCGGATTTTTGGCTTCCGGTAAAATTTTTCCCCGAATGAAATAGCCCATCAGCACCGGAACCACTGTGATAGCTAACAGCGCCGAGGCGGCCATGGCATAAGTTTTAGTAAATGCCAAAGGTTTAAACATCCTGCCTTCCTGTGCTTGGAGGGTGAAGACCGGTAAAAAAGAAAGGGTAATAATCAGCAAGGAATAAAAGAGCGCCGGACCGACTTCTTTGGATGAATCGATAATGATACGCCAGTGGTCCTTTTTACCTTTATCGCGTTCCATGTGTTTATGAGCATTTTCGATCATCACAATGGCAGCATCTACCATAGCGCCAATGGCAATGGCAATCCCTCCCAGTGACATAATATTGGCATTGAGTCCCTGATAGTACATCACAATGAAGGCGATCAGTATCCCCATTGGCAGCGTAAATATTGCGACAAAAGCACTCCGGAAGTGAAGCAGGAATATGATGGTCACCAATGCTACAATAATGCTTTCCTCGAGGAGCTTAAATTCCAGATTATCAATGGCACGTTCGATGAGACTGGATCGATCATAGGCAGTTTTGATAGTCACCCCTTCCGGCAGTCCCTTTTTTAATTCCTCCAATTTTTCCTTCACCGCATCGATGGTCTTGAGTGCATTTTCGCCATATCGCATGACGATAATGCCGCCAACAGTTTCCCCTTCTCCGTTCCATTCCGCAAGACCCCGTCTTAATTCCGGGCCTAAGTGAACATTAGCAATGTTTTTGATGAGAATAGGAGTTCCCTCATCATCAACTCCCACCGGGATATTTTCTATATCTTCAATGGATTTAATATATCCAAGTCCTCTTACCATAAATTCGGTTTCTCCCATTTCCACCAAACGTCCGCCCACGTCGTTATTACTCCGCTTTATCGCCATCTTTACTTTGTTTAGCGGAATATCATAAGCTGCCAGTTTGTTGGGATCCACTTCCACCTGGTATTGTTTAACGTAACCGCCAATGCTGGCTACTTCCGCCACTCCCTCTACACTGGTGAGTTCGTACCTTAAAAACCAGTCCTGAATGGAACGCAACTGCTGCAAATTGTATTTATCACCACCGTCGAGGACGTATTCGTACACCCATCCCACACCGGTGGCATCTGGACCTAATGTTGGCGTGACCCCCTGTGGCAGCCGGGCCGACACGTAATTCAGGTATTCCAAAACCCGGCTTCGCGCCCAATACAGATCGGTGCCATCCTCAAATATGATGTAAACAAAAGACAATCCGAAAAATGAATATCCCCTCACCACTTTTGCATATGGTACGGCAAGCATAGCGGTGGTGAGTGGATAAGTGACCTGATCCTCGACCACCTGTGGTGCCTGTCCGGGATATTCGGTGAGAATGATGACCTGCACGTCACTTAAATCCGGTATGGCATCAATTGGTGTTCGCAACATCAGGAAAATTCCGGCTAATATAACCAGTACGGTAAATACAATGATTAAAAAACGATTATTTACAGACGCTTCAATGATTTTTTCTAACATTTATCCTCTCCGTTTTTCCAGAAATTTTTCTTCATTTTCATTGGCAATTCGATTGTTATTCGTTGTCCATTGTCAATAAGTAAAGTTTTTAAAATTCACTTTTCTTATCAATGCGCTTAGAACGGCTACCTTATTTACAGACAAATTGGCCTGACCTAAATGGTTATTGACCATACCTACAGACAACTGACCGATCAATGCTGATGCTCTTTTTCTTCGCTAATTTGATCCATAGTTTCATATTGCTCTTTCTCAGGAGTTTCCCATAGGTTGAGAACTTTCCTGTTTTTCCTCCAACATCTTTTGAATGGCTTCCTGCAGGCGGCTCTCACTGTCGATAAGGAATTGCGCAGATGTCACAACTTTTTCTCCTTCTAATAATCCCGCCATAACTCTGACGTATCGGTTGTTTGGACCTCCTTCCATACCGGTCCGTATTTGCCGCGGCTCAAACTTGCCTTTGCCGCGGGCAACAAAAACCACATCCCGTTCACCGGAATGGATGACCGATTCGGAGGGTATGACCAGTGCATCCGGAATGGTTTTTCCTTGCGCATACACATCGGTATACATGCCGGGTTTAAGTTCTAATTTGGGATTTTGAAATTCCATCCGGATTTGAACTTCCCTGGCTTTCTCGTCCAGATAGGGATAGATATACGATATCCTGCCAGTAAAGGTCTTTTCCGGTAAATAAGACAGTTGCACTTCCACTTTCTGTCCTTTTTCTATCCAGGGAAGTTCGTAGTCATAGATACTCGCTTCCACCCAAACTGTAGATAAATCTGCAATTCGGTAAAGATCCGCTCCGGTATTTACCCGGGCGCCTTCCACCGCATTTTTATGAATGACCACCCCGTTTGCCGGGGAATGCAGTTGCAGGCTCCGGCGAACTTCGCCAGTATTTTCCAACCGTTCAATTTCGGATTGAGGGATGTCCCAATAATTTAGACGTTTTTGGGTAGATTTGAGCAGCGAATGAGCCCCATCTTTGATGGATTCAAAACGGCTCTGACTCACAGCCTGCACGTTGTTTAAAGCCAGTAAGTATTCTTCCTGGGTGGTGACGAGTTCCGGTGAATAGATTTCCAATAATGGTTGTCCTCTGCGAACCACCTGCCCAGTATAATCTACATACAGTTTTTCGATCCAGCCGGAAATCTTTGAATTAATAGTGTATAACTTCTCCTCATTGTATTTCACAATTCCCACCGCACGAATCTCCCGCGTAAAGTTCATTCGCTTTACCGTGGTGTAGCGTACTCCCATGTTCTGAACCGTTACCGGATCGATAACCACTGTTCCGCCACCGGCAGATGCCTCACCTTCATAAACGGGTACCAAATCCATTCCCATTTTAGACTTACCCGGACTATCGTAAATCTCTGTGGGATCCATGGGTGCCTGCCAGTACTGAATCTTGCGGTCGCTCTTTCTGGTTACCGAGGACTTTTTGGTTTGGGTCTGCTTGACCGGAACTAAGTCCATACCGCACTTGGGACATTGACCAGGCTCATCCAACAATACTTCCGGATGCATACCACAAGTCCACAAATTTGCCGACTCCTCTTCTGAGTGCTGATGTGTTTGTTCCTGGGTTTGGGGACCGGTTTTTTCGTCCCCAGCAGCGGTCATAGATTTATTGGCGTGATCGGCGGTTCCTTTAAAAAGTTGGAAACCAAAAATAACAACAACAATGATTAACAAACCTGCCATTGCAAGAATTAGTGTTTTGCGATTCATTTTATTCCTCCAAAAAAGTATTAATTATTTCATTTTATTTTTCTAATAATTTTGTGCCGGTTGCCGCTTCCAATTCGATAATGCCTTTCATAAAGTTGCTCAATATCCGATAATACTCCAGCTCAAAGTTGAACAGGGTTATCCGGTTGTTTAGTAGGGTTAGAAAATCAACCTTATCTGTCTGATAGCCGGAGATGGCTGAGTTTAACGATTGATTTGCCTGCGGAATTATACCATCTTCGTAGAGGTCAAGCAGTTGCTGATTTTTCTGAACTTCACTCAATTTTTGGTCCAGAATGGTGGTAACCTGATTGCGGACATTTATATATTTATCCTGGACCATTTTATAAGAATAGCGGTTTTCTTCCACTTTTTTACTTTGCTTTCTCCAGAAATAAATGGGTACATTAACGTTGAACATTCCGGAAAGAAAATCCACACCCCCCATTCCGCTTTGAAGTCTCTCCCGTTCTGTGTAAGCAATTCCGATGCTGAAATCAGGGAGATAGTCTTTTTTTGCCAGATGAACTTTTTTCTGACTTTGCTTCTCCATGGCTTGCCAGGCTTTTAAAAGTGGCCTGTTTTCTGAGGCAAGCTCTTTGAGTTGCCCGAGTTGAAAATCGAAAGATATTGTGTCCGGCTCAACGGTTTTTCCGAAAGGAGAGCCCGTTTGTCGATTGAGCAGTTCATTTATCTGCGCGACTAATTCATGTCGCTTTTGATTGAGCGAGATCAATTTATCTTCCATCTTCGATACTTCAACTTGTGCTTTTAGGACATCCTGCTGAAGTCCATTACCCACACTGTATTTAGTCTGGGCAATTTGTGTAAATTGCTTTAAGACATTGGTGTTCTTTTTGGTGGTTTCAATGGATTTATCAATTAAGAATATTTCATAGTAAATCAGCGATATATTTTTCTTCAGTTGTTTTTTAAGTTCCTGATATTGTGCTTGCGAAACTTCCGCACCTGCTTCTGCAATATCTTCTTTTAATCCCAGCTTACCGGGAAAGGGGAACATCTGCATTAGACCGATCTGTTTGCCGGTCATTGTCTCCTGATTAAAATCGAATGAATTAACCGGCATGTTCATCAGATTAAAACTCAATTGCGGATCCGGCAGCGCACCTGCCTGTGGAACCTTTGCCTGGTCTGCCTGCCATTGACTGTAACTTGCTTTTAGATCGGGATTATTTTTTAATCCCTCTTCAATCAGATCCGACAATAGGACCACCGAATCCGGTGTCTGGGAATAAAGCAGAACCGGAATGAGCAGCATTAACAGTATCCAGCGACCCCGATGAAATAGCTTCATAGAATTCAGTTCCTCCATATTTTGCACGAGTTTTATTTGTTTACTTTTAAACAATTGGTTTTTCGGTTTTCTTGTTGGTATTCTCTTTTAAATGACGATAGACATACAAACCTGTCAGTATCAGCAATACACTTCCCCACCAGAAGACGGCATAGGAGTGAATATAATGGTTCAATAGTTTTGAAGATGTCATCATATGATGCGTTTGGGTACGGTTGCTTTCTTCTGATCCGGATACTCCAAAATGCCCACCCAGTCCGGCGCTGTCGGTGGAAAGTACAGGCGCGTTATGTCTTTTTGAGTGGATAACACCATTATCGTCACCGTGGTTTACATGGTGGTTCGGTTGAACCAGACGGTGATAGAGACAGGTATATGACGAATTTATTTTCACCGGAAAGAACAGGATCAAACCGCCAATGCCGATACCTGCAAAAAGTAGGGTCCAGAATTTGATTTTATGTTTACTAAAACTTATCATTATTATTCCTTCATAAATTTTACCGTATAACTCAATTACCGTACCAAAAATAGCATATTAAGGTGTGGCAAAAAATTGGGATGGTGTAAGATGTTGAAAACATGTAATTAACGGATATGATTTGTCAAAATATTTTCTTTTGAGAGAGGGCAGTCTTTATATATCATTTCGTGATGAATGTAGAATATTCTACAGAATAGCGGATATTATTCTACAGTGTTTTATTCGAAGGATAGAATGATTATTGATTAAGATGATCCGGGTTCAACGTTCATAGTTCCCGGTTACCGGCTAAATCTTCGGAATTACCGACTGATTTATTCTATTCGAACAATGTAAGATATAAAGGGTTTTATAAATTTGCTTGCAGTTTAAATTATCTTATAACAACTAATATTTAGTAGCTTTGAACCCTGAACTGTGAACCTGGAACGCTCTCTCTTTATTTTTTATAACCAATGCCCTAAGTGTTCGGAGCCATCGGTAACACTTTTCAATTAAATACAAGCGGTGCCGACGTTTCTGCACGGTACGCTTCGTAGCGCCAATTGCCAATTGGCGTTCCGGTATGGCGACAAATACGACGGGGAAAATTTTTAAATAACATGGAATTTTCCGGGCAACTCCTCTGGAGATGAGCATCGATCTATAATTAACCAATTTAACCTCATCCCCATCCCTTTATCCCTTCCCCTTCTCCAAAAGTGGAGAAGGGGAAGGAACCCTGCATCCATGAACTTTTTGATAAGCATCCATTGGGATGGGGTTGAGGTATAATCTCGTGTAAACGCTCCCGCAACGGCACGCTTTGTAGCGCCAATTGCTGATTGGCGTTATGGTATGGCAACAAATACGATGGGGAAAATTTTTAATTTAACATGCATTTTAAGAAGGTTGCAACTATGTTTTGAAAGGTTAAAATGTAAGATTGATAATTCATTAGCTTCACAAATAACAAAAAATTAAATTTCGCTTTTAGTAACACCCAAATTTTGTATGATTGAATTATATAAAGAAAAGTAGTTTTTCATATTTTAAGTTATGAAAAAATTAGAAATTAAACAAAAACCCATTAATTGATAAATCCAAACATCTTTTATTGCGAACAAAATAATATTACAACCTTTCTTGTTTATGAGCTTTATTGAAAACCTGGATAAATATGACATTTATAGCTTATATTATATGTCTCATATAGGTGCAGTTCCCTCAATATTAGCATTTGGTATATTTCCTTTTAAAGATATGGAAAGCATTCCCCGTCTTGACATATCCGACAAAAAAATACAATGGCGCAGAAAGAACAGAGTGTTACCGGATGGGAGTCATCTTCACGATCATGTACCACTGTATTTCGCAACGCATACTCCTATGCAGTATGTCGTTTCATTTGGCTCAAGGAGTTACCATAACCAAATCGGGCAGGAAAATCTGGCAATATTTGAAATGGCTGCCTTAGACATCTTTCAAATTGAAGGGCTGTATTTTACCGATGGCAATGCTGCATCGTCTCGAACTAAATTTTATGAAGAATTAGATGATCTTAAGTATTTGGATTGGGATATCATAAAGAATGTGAAGAGATGTATGTATGGTGAGTACAAACGTTTAAAAGCTGCGGAGGTTCTATGCCCGATAGCCATTCATCCGACTTTGTTGGAAAGAGTTATAGTTTATTGTGAAGAAACCAAGAAAATTATAAATATTTTGATTAAAAAATTATTAGATAAATATCCGAACCTTGAAAAAGACAAAGGATACTTGTTGGAAACACCCATAGAAGTTGACAATTCTTATTTTTTTCGAAGATAATTTAAAACCTTTTATGGATATGCCGGAAATAAGAGTAAACGAATTACACTATATTTCGCCAATTGAAAATATCCCTTCAATTCTGGAACATGGAATATTATGTCATAACAGAGTTTCAGAATTATCTCATCGGGATATTTCGATGAGTGAAATTCAAGAAAGAAGGAAACGAGTAAAGGTTCCCAATGGACTACCTCTGCATGATTATGCTAATCTTTATTTCGATGCTCATAATCCAATGTTAAGTAAACGGAGAAATCAAAATTTTGAGATATGTATCTTGCAAATATCGCCCGATGTACTTAATTTATCAGGTGTGGTTCTAAGCGACAGAAATGCTTCTAGTACTTATGTACGTTTCTTTCCATATCCTGATGGTCTGCAGCATTTAGATTTCAAGAAAATATTTGCCGTATCCTGGATAGATTTTAACTTATTTGTTGAATGGGAAAATAAATCAATTAAATGTGCAGAAGTTTTGGTACCAGAATTAGTTTTGCCTGAATATATTCTTGGGGCATATGTGTATAGCAAAAGAGTAGAAACAAAACTAAAAACTGTCGGGTTTAATTTACCAATTGAGATAAAAAGTTCGCTCTTTTTTTGAGATGTCATGATAAAGCAAATTAAAATCG
>CAZVKP010000017.1:0-17224 GCA_964627635.1 uncultured Calditrichaceae bacterium
AGAAATACCGGGATAACCCCTTTCATCTTTTTGAATATCGGGAATACATTGATTTGGTGATAAACTTCTTACAACGATTACGCCCGGATATAAAAGTTCAACGGTTACTGGGAGAAACCCACCCCAGACACTTGATTGCCCCCAATTGGGGTGTGAGAGCAAACATTATGCAGCGGGATATTGAAGTGGAACTAGAGAAACGGGATGTATGGCAGGGAAAAATGTATGAAAAAACATAGAAATCCGTTTCATGATGAAATGAAAAGATTGGGAGGGTGATTTGCAACGGTGTTTTATTACTTGCTTATTAGATGTTTGTGTTCGGCGAAAAATGAGTGTCTTAGGTACAGGAAAAATTTTTTGATTGAAAAAGAAACATAACAAGCGGTGGAATCTTTAATAAATATTAATTATATTCATCAAAAATGTGAAGGATGTCATTATGAAAGAAAAAGAAAAACTGAACATTGAGATTGAAGTACCTTCCAAAAAGATTCATGTAAATCATGCATTTTGTAGCAATGGTCATTCACTGTGCGACCCGGAAACCAAAATTAATGGGTATCCCGCTATTAAAGTAAAGGTGAAACACGGAAATTCGGATGGGTTGCTTTTCATTGATCCTGTTTACGGGAGTTATGAAAATATTGAAGAGGGGATTGATATTCCTCAGGGGGGTGTGGTTGAACTGTTCTGTCCGGAATGCGGAGTGAATCTGAAAGATCCTGACGAGCGTTGCCATTTATGTGCATCTCCCATGTTTCAATTTCAGCTTCCCAAAGGTGGCATTGTGGAGGGTTGTCTTAAAAAGGGGTGTTATTACCACAAAATGAAAATTGTGGATCATGAGGAACAAATATCCAGGCTTTTTAAAAACGATACGCTGGAATCTTATTTGTAGGTGGAGGTTGAAGAACAAGTGAATTCAGTGGCTTTAAAGATTGTCTGCGATGATAAGTATATGTTGTCTATTTAAAATATTATAGATGTATCATGTTGGTTTATTCCAAATCGGATGGAGGAATGAATGAATCTTGGTGAATTGCTATCTGTAGATTTGATAAGCGCAGATTTACATGGGAAAAACAAGCAGGAAGTAATCGAAGAGTTGCTAAACTTATTGGTTCAGGCGGGTAAAGTTCAATCGCGAGAAACAGCATTAAATGATTTGCTGGAAAGAGAACAATACTTGAGTACCGGGCTTGAAAACGGCCTGGCAGTGCCACACGCCAAAACAGCGGCTGCAAATGAACTTTTAGTTAGTTTTGGAGTCAGCAGAAATGGTTTGGACTTTGATTCCCTGGATGGAAAGCCAGCTCATTTTATTTTTTTGGTACTTTCACCACGAGACACCTCCGGGCCTCACATAAAAACGCTGGCACAAATCACCCGGAATTTCCGAGAAGGAGAAGTTGGTCAAAAAATCCTTGAATCATCTCAAGCAGAACAAATTTATGAAATTATCCAAAACTTCAAATGAGTCGAGGCCCGGTTGAATATATTTGAAAAATTGGAACCACTCACCCGGCAGATTCAGAGAGAGTTAAAAGACAGCGTTAAGGACGATTTTCCTCATACTTTAAGAGAACCGATCCGATATTTTTTAGAAACCCCCGGCAAACGAATACGTCCGCTTTTGACACTCCTCAGTTGCCGAGCGGTTGGGGGCAACTACGAGGATGCGTTACCGGCTGCCGTGGGGATAGAATTGTTCCATGATTTTACCCTTATTCATGATGATATAATGGACCAGGATGAGTTACGCCGGGGAAGGTCTACCATTCACAAAAGATGGAATGAAAGTACCGCAATCCTGGTGGGTGATGCGCTGGTGGGAATGGCATATGCCAGCATGCTTAGGAGCAGATCGGAGAATCTCGAACTGGTGTTAAATCATTTTAGCGAGGGATTAATCAAGGTCTGTGAGGGACAGGCTTTGGATACTGAGTTTGAGAGCAGGGAACAGGTAAATTTAGATGAATATTTGGATATGATTGCCAAGAAAACTGCCTGGCTGTTCAAGTTGGCATGTCAAATCGGTGCCATTGTGGGTGGGGGGACATCTATGCAAGTTGAGGCCATGCGGGTATTTGGTGATAATACCGGAATGGGATTTCAGATTCAAGACGATTTACTGGATTTTATTGCAGATGAAAAGAAGCTTGGGAAAAAGGTTGGAAGCGATCTAAAAATGAAAAAAAAGACCTATGTTGCACTTAAATATAATGAACATCTAAAAGAAAATTCTAACTTTCAAACCTGCTATCCGATGAAAATGTGGGAATTCCAATCCCTGGATCAATTACAAAATACACTATTTGATCTCGGTATCGTGGAACAAATCAAAATGGTTGTGGAAAGTTATTTTAACCGAGCGTTCGAGTCTTTGCAAAAAGTATTCCCGTTGAATAAAGAAAACGAACTGTATCAGATTGTTCGTTTTTTACAGAATCGTCAATATTGAGAATCGCTTTTCCCCGCATATTTGGATTCCCCTTTCAATTCAATAAAACTTTTTAACAGTGTTAAAAAATCCCGCTGAAGTTTGGTGGGAATCTGCTTCCACAGCCTTAACAATAGGTGTTGATTCCCATACACCGGCTCGGATTCTTTTACAATTCCCTGCTCAGATTCAATTCCGGTTAAAATCCACTCCACACTGGTTCCCCCCAGTTGAGCGATCTGGTATAAAATATCTGCCGGTGGCATTCTTCCCTGCAAATAAAGAGAAATAGCGGGTTGACTTATCCCCAGAATTTCGGAAA
This sequence comes from uncultured Calditrichaceae bacterium, assembly GCA_964627635.1. GTDB lineage: Bacteria > Calditrichota > Calditrichia > RBG-13-44-9 > RBG-13-44-9 > CAZVKP01. Next base: position 2,766 of record CAZVKP010000017.1, read on the forward strand.
GATCTTTCTGGGTAAGTTCTTTCTGTTTCATGATTTTGCGGATGCGCTGGGCAGTGGATACATCATTCATGAAAAACCTCTTGCAAAATAAATTTAATATTGTTATATTATAATTGTAATATAATATGCATGTTTGAAAAATGCAAAATAAAAATCATACTAAACAGCTATCTCATGTTCCCGAATATTTTCTTTACTGGACGTTCCAACGACCCGACCTGCTAAAAAGCGTTCTTTACACGGTTGAAAATAATAAAATAAGGATCATTAATCCGGGTGAGCGAAATCCGGATAACGGGCCTGATTTTAGAAATGCAGAAATTCAAATAGACGGTGTGGTATTTCGGGGCGATGTCGAATTCCATCTGCATTGGCGGGATTGGTACCAGCATGGTCATAATGAAGACCGCCGCTATCAACAGGTAATTCTGCATGTGTTATGGGAAAGGCCCGATCAATTCCCCTCAGAATTGTCCAGCCAGTTTCCGCATTTGGTGCTTTCCACTGCATTAAAATATTCTTTTGATAAATGGTACAAAACCATGAAAACCTTAGAAACTACCTGGTTTTGTGACGCACAAGCCAATCAAAATATTTCATTTAATCTCCATCAGCTTGAGGAACTTGCCTGGCACCGGTTTGCCCGCAGGTGCGAAGAAGTGCGGTCTATGGTTTCTCAATACGGCTGGGTGCACTCATTATACATTGGTTTGGCAGGATCGTTGGGATACTCCAAAAACAAAAATGCATTTATGAGGTTGATCAAACAGTTTTCGCCTGAAAAATTGATTGGTGCTGTCCATCCGCTACAACGATCTCCGCTTCTCTTTTGGATTATGCTCGGATGGCAGGCAGGACTATTTAACCGGCCCATGCAGAATCAACCTCACCAAATGAAACATCGACTTTTACAGGTACTACTTCATGTTCGACGCCAGTTTGCCGACCAATTTCCGATATCTTCCCAGAATCTGATTCAGTGGAACTTTTCCCGTTTACGTCCTCACAATAGCCCCTATCTAAGACTGGCGGGTTTTGCCCAAATTCTGTATCATTATCAGGTTAACTCACTTTTTAAAGAAATTCTCACTATTTTTGCAAGCCGAAAACCACTTTCCGAAATTTTAAATGAAGTTGAACGGACACTTTGTCTTCCTGTCAGCCCGTCTTTTCAACCATATTTTCAGGAAATTCTTAAAATACGACAATTCCCGGGACGGGCCATGGGACGTCAGCGGTGCCATCAATTTGTTTTGAATTTTTTATTGCCCATTTATTACGTGTGGGCACAAATCCAGCACCAGCAAGGATTTCAGATTTATCTGGAAGGTCTCTATTTTCAGTTCCCCACTGTAGATGATAATCATATAGTACGAAATTTAATCCGAAATCAATCTCATCTGCCTCAAAATCGTGGGTTTATACAGCAAGCGCTTTTAGAGTATCATCAGCAATGTCAGTTTAAGACATATTCCGAAAAATGAATTGACTCTTGTTCCTGAAATAGCTAAAATTTTTGATAAACAAAGGAACTGAATGGAAATTGTATCATCTATGTTCATGCTGAATGCCTTAAAAATAGTGGTTGCGATGCTTTGTGGCGGGCTGATTGGATTGGAGAGAAGTCGTCAGAAAAAAACAGGTGGAATCCGAACCCAAATATTGGTTGCGGGTGGTGCAACACTTTTTATGATCATCTCCGGCTCACTTCAATTCTCCATAATCTCTCCGGTTCAAATGGCGGGACAAGTGGTGATTGGTATCGGTATAGTGGTGGCAGGATTTATAATCAAAGACCGAGCAACAACCGATAGTATTACCACCGGTGCGTCCGTTTGGATAACTGCAGCCATTGGATGTTCTATTGGGGTAGGATTGTTTCTGGAAGCCATATTTGTTGCCATTATTACCTATTTAGGATTGGGCTGGTTACATCGGTTTTTAAATGTATAAATTAAGTATGGATATCATAAAATTCATAAGGAGCTGTTTATGTGGTACGATACCCCCTTATTTTTAAACACCATTTATGCAATAGGCGGTGTAATTTTGGGAATTGCTGCTGCCATTTTAACCTATCGGCTAATTAATCGGGTTACCCATTTTGATATTCCCAATGAACTTGAAAAAGGAAATTTGGCTGTCGGTGTGGTGGTGTGTGGTATTTTTATTATGATCGGTTTAATCGTCGGATTAATTATTGGAATGAGTCTGAACTAAAGTTTTATACTTATAGTGCCGAGCATAAAATTGTCCTGTCTTAGGAAATAGAAATGAATTGAAACAAAACACAATTTTATTGGTATGCTCACTGATTAAAAAGATGTAATATTAAAAAAACCGATTAGATTCAAGAAGTGCATAATAACTTAATAGGTTTGAACATAATTGGGAGGCGATTAATTGCGCACGACGTGTTTTGTTGAGCGTAATAAAGTATGAAACGGTTGATTTTTCTATGGTTCAGTATTTGGATGACCTTTGTTTTCCTGCCGGGCTGTGAACTGGGGAAAAGGAACTCTATGGTTACTGCAGCGGCAGATTCCTTGGTGCACATGGTGGAAAAGCGAATTGCTGAAAAAAAACAGGAAGAAAAATTTCGCCAGAAAATTTTACCTTCCGATTTTAAAAAGAAGGTGGAAGATTATTACCCGGTGATTCGAAAATATTCCAAACGGTATGGGTTCGACTGGCGGTTAATAGTGGTTCAGATTTTAAAAGAATCGCGTTTTAAAGAGAATGCCCGGAGTCATGTAGGCGCAATGGGACTCATGCAGATTATGCCCTCCACTGCAGGTGAAATCCGACGAGAAATGGATATCGAATATATTTCCAATAATCCCCGGGAAAACATTACCGCGGGCATTTATCACCTATACAAACAGTTAAAATATTTTCCGGAAGCCAACCGCAGCAATCGGATAAAGCTGGCCCTTGCTGCTTACAATGCGGGTGTTGGCCGCATTTTCGATGCTCAGGATATTGCTCGCTTTTTGGATCTTGATCCCCAAACCTGGGAGGCAGTCCGTTACACGCTTCCCAAACTGACCAATGAACATTGGCGGTTACATTTGGAAGTGTGGGAACTGGGTGTTCCCAATTATGGATATTTTTACGGATATGATCAAACCATTGATTATGTGGATTATATCGTAAAAAACTATAAAATCATCAAACGGATGTATTAAGTAAAAACCCCTTCTTATTAATTTTGAAGATCTGTAAAATAGTGTGGTTTTGGTAAACAAATATCTTGAAGCTTAGAATCTGGTAAAGTATATTGCACGCCTATAATTTATTCAACGCCAATTGAAAACATACCAAATTATATATAAATTATTATTTTAAATGTTGGACCGCAGGTAGATCGAGTATTTGAGGAGAGATAAATGAACACCGCAACCTTTAAATGGATTGTCATTTGTTTAATTCTTTTAATTGCTTACACAGCCCGCAGTAATGAGACGTGGACGGAGTTTAGAAAGAAAAGTGAGCCTTATTACTACACCCTTAATGCCGGAGAATTGGAAAATTTTTCCTGCCTTTTTACCACGGATGCTTATATCAATTTTATAGACCAGGTCGAGGACAGCTCCTATTATTATCCGTTAAAATTCATTTGGACCCGCTTTGGGAAGGCATATTATGTATTACAACCTTATCCAAAAATGGGCAATGCGAAAGAAAGACAGCGTATCCTGCAGCAAATCCAATTTGTACGCGAACAGTTTCGGGGATTTTATGTGGAATGGCTGAATTTTATCATTTATTCCCCATTTGAAGATATTCCACAGAATCCGAAGGTCATTAAGAGTCAGGATAGCCTAAAAGTAACTTATGTTTCCGGTGAAGGAGGAAGCCAAACCAGGATAGATAAAATATTTTTGCCCTCCGGTAAATTGATTAAAGTAGCGGTACAGTCTGATACGCAGAAAGTGGTTAACTACCCTGTTTATAGAGAGCTTGGGAATCAGTGGCTTTGCGTAGGATGGGATAGTCAGATTTATAATAGAGGAGTGATAAATAGTGGTATGGCAACCCGCTTGGAATTAAATAAAATAGAAGATTATTGGATGCCGGTGAGAGCCGTGAATGTAGTTAAACGCGCCGATAAGCCGGATACTGAATACACATCTGCAATTTATCTTAAAAATTATCTATTTGATATCCCGCTTAAAGAGATACAAACACCGGATACCATGAAAAATAAAGGCAAGGATAAAGAAATATTTAAGGAATAGAAGCAGGACAATTAGATGAAAAACAAAAAATTAATTCCGAAAGAAATAATCTACAAAACCCTTTTTATAAACAGCCTTGCGGGGCGCCGGGAAAAATTTCATGACATATCCCGGAATTATTACCGGATTCAATAATCTGCCCCAAATCAGGCGAAATGTGATAATAATGGCTATTAATGAAAACCGCATCTATTTACCTTTTAGTCTCTGCTTCAATTATAAACAAAATGCTTTTGATTCACAAGCTAAATTACTCAAGTTTTATTATATCAAATATTATTCCAAATTTTAATTGAGAATAGTATTAACCCTGTTTTCCCGCTTTTAATGCTTTTTCCATGCGCTGTAGAAACGGTCCTTTTTCCATAAATCCCACCACTCGTAAATTTTCCAGCTCACTATTTTCCGGAGTGAGAAAAACCAGAGTAGGAACGCCCCGAATTTCAAATTTTTCCTTAAGCGTTTTAGATTTTGGATCGTCTGTAGTTGTCAGATCAACTTTGAGCATAACAAATTTTTTAGACATCTTCACGACTTCCGGTTTGGAAAAAGTGAATTTATCCAGTTCCTTGCAGGGAATACACCAATCCGCATAAAAATCGATTAACACCGGTTTGTTTTGCTGAGCAGCTTCTGCCAATTTCGTTTCGGAATATTCAGACCAGGCAATTTTATCTTTTTGTTGAGTATTCTGGGCTGTCAGTTGAATATTGGCTATGCTGTTATCGATATAGGATTGAATGCCGCTGGCTGTAAAAAATAGTGCCAATACAAAAAAGACGACCCCAACCAAATTCCTGACTATGGGAAAAATCTTACCCTGTGCTTCAGTTGGTTCAATCCATGCCATATAAACACCACCGATTAACATGGTGAGTCCCAAAGACAAATGATACAGAAGCGAATTGGGGAATAATGGCTGAAGAAAATAAATTGCCAGAGCAATGAGAACGAAACCGAAAATTGCCCGAACCCACACCATCCAGGCACCGGAGCGCGGTATTTTACTGATACTTCCGGAAAATATTGCCAGGAAAACAAACGGTACTCCCAGGCCGACTGCCAAAACAAAAAATAGTCCGAATCCCAGAAAAATATCTCCCTTTTCTCCTACGTAGGTGAGTAGTGCCAGGACAAACGGCCCGATGCAGGGTGCGGCCACAATTCCAACAGTTAGTCCCATAAAAAAGGTGCCAAAGAATCCCTGACGGGATCCACCAGCAAAATTTGATAAAAAAGCGGGAATACGAATTTCATACATATCAAACATGCTTAAGGATAATCCGACTAAAATAATCGCAATGCCAATAAGCACCCAGGGATTTTGCAAGGCAGCACCGAATAAGCTACCGGTAAGGGCAGCGATAACACCAAGCATAGAATAAGTTATTGCCATACCAAATACATAGATAATGGCATGAGTAATTAAACTACCCTTTTTACCCTCTGCCTGTCCCCCAAAATAACTAATGGTAATTGGAATAAGCGGATAAACACAGGGAGTAAGATTTAATGCCAAACCGCCAATAAAAACCAGAATGAAAGTCAGCAAAATGCCTTTGCCTTCAATAGTCTTGCCAAATCCGCCTTCTTCTGCACCTTCCATGTCTTGTTTTTCAGCAGAGGTTTGAGATTGAGCAAAAACATCCCGATTGATACTCTTTATCTCTTCATCCGGTGAAGCAATTGGAAATGTTTGTTTAAAAATAACCTCTTCGGGTGCCAGACATGTCGCATCATCACATGCCTGGTAACCCAAATTCCCCTCAATTGTCAAATCTTCCCCGGCATATTCCGGTGAAATGGTTAAACTGCTGTAAATATAAACTGTACCTTCGTAAACGGCTAACGGACTCTCCGAAAATGCGAATTGTTTTAATTTTGGATCCGGAAAGGTTTGTTTACCAAATGTAATTCCCTCTTTTGATTTGAATTCAACCGTGGTGGGTATGAGATAATCTTCGGAGGGTTCTTTGGCATTTATATGAAAAGGATCCTTAATTTCAATTTCCAAAGCAATATTATGACTGGTACCCGCTTTAAACTTATTGGTAGAACTGATGATTTCTGCAGATACGATTTGATTTGCCGGTTGAGCAAATGTCAATCCTGTCATCAGTATGAGTAAAATAAAAGCGAAACTAATGTATTTCATGTATTCTCCTGAGATTACTAAATTTATTTTCTCAATATTCTCGCTACAATAAAATTTGATATTAAAATAAACATTTTAGTTACAAATAATTTGAAAATAGGTTTCGGTCATTAAAATTTATTTCAAATTAAGGTAGACCGGAAAGAAGATAATTGCTGCAATATAAATTACACAAATCAACGAGTGAGCGGGAAGATATTCCGAATGGGTTCCTCTCTGAATCCGAAGTTGAAAGATATTCGAAAGGAAAACAATGATTCCCAGGAGTTGTCGTTGTATTGAAAACGGCGGAAATGTAATTCGGTGAATAAATTACGCAATAACTCGTATGAGACAGAGCCTCCCCAAGACTTTTGTTTCACCAGTTGACCATTTAGAAATGGAGCATCTCGATTTTCATCCAGTGGATGGGGTAAATCCGGATCGCCACCAACATTATTATTTTCCGAGTTGGCACCGTGGCGATATTGTTCGAATACGAAGGAAATATTTAAAAATTTTGAAAACCGTTTTCTCACTTTTAGAAAAATATCATCGGAGTTAGGACCAATATGGTGACCCAAAATGGTATCATATTGTTTGTATTTGTTGTAATCTCTGAAAGACTGACTATACACAAATGGCTTAATGCGGGTATATTCCGCTAAAAAATCCACATCTTTTAGTGAAAACGGGTTAACGATAAAAGCGCCCCCCTGCCACCCGAATTTGTTTCCAAAAAAATCGCTGCCAAGCTTGCTTGTTGTAATATCGTCAATAAACCATTCACCAAATAGTTTTATTCCCGGTATAACCCGCCATTCAGCATCTATGCCCAATACCGCATTATCCCGGTCACCATAAAAATGTTCCAGAGAGCCGAAGAAACCGAAGGGATGGGTATAACCCAATTGCAGCGATCGATTGCCATAAATGACAGCTTCACTTAAACCAAGCTGCCACCCTTTTCCAAGATTCAATTCCAGGCGATTGCCAGACCAGTACACATCGGTTTTTGGTTGACTTTTAATAAGTTGCCGGGAATCCTGTGGTATGTACTCCAAAAATCCGGTAATATGAGTAAATTTAAACCGCCAATAGCGAACCACCAGTTTGATTTGGTCGAATAATTGCGCATTGGTGGATAACATTAAGTTTCCGCCATGACCTATTCCCCATTTATTATATTCCCGACCATATAGCAAATAGAAATACTTGTAATTTAAAGTTACAGTGGCCACATTTTCGTCGAAATCAAAATTGCCGTTATCGTTGATGGTAAGGTAGGGCCACCCCGACTCTTCCAATACCTCGTAAGGAATCCTCTGATTTTTCCAGCGGCTGTCCTGAAGATGGTTGTCGGTCAGATTGAAATAAAAACCAAAATAATTACCAAGAGAACCCCAAAATAAAAAACCGTTGCTGGTACGGGTTTGCTGGTATAGGCCCTTCTGTGGATCCAATTTTTCCAGGGAGCTGACGTTAAAAATGGGATCTGCAAATAACTGAAACTCTTCATGATGAATATTGAGCAGGTTTCGATGATTGGTGTAAAACAAGTTATTAAATTTCTTGAACGGCCATTTTCCGAACAATCGTCCCATTCGGGGCTTCCAGTGGGCTGGAGTCGGAGATTTATCAAAGGATTTTAATTCTTGTTTGAATTCAACTGTTAAATATCGAATCTGATCGATATCTACCTCGGAGAACTCTTCAGGCTGTGATTGATAACTCTCTAAGACCTTCGATAGATAAATACCCATTTCTTCTCTGGTATATGGCTTACTGCCGTTAAATACCGCACTTATTAATCCTCGAACTTCCCATCTTTCGATTGCATCATATGCCCAATGCGAAAGTGGAACCGAAACGGTTTGAGATAAAGTAATTTGAGAGAGTGTAAAAATTAGAAAAAAGGTTAAAAGCGGAATACATCGGTTAACCAAACTTTAAAGCTCCTCGTTATCCAAATGAGATTAAAAAATTATAGTTTACAGTCATTCTAAAAAATTATAAAATCCTGGATAAAACAGGCGTTAAAATCGCAAAAATTTTTACTTAATTCTGATAAACAACCCACCCGTGTCGAATTACCATCATTACATGATTCATCCCATAATGATAGGGAATATACTGATAATTCGGCACATCAAATAGAGAAATATCTGCCATCTTTCCAACTTCCAGGCTTCCTACTTCCTTATCTTTGGCAATAGATTTGGCACTATTTAAAGTGGCTGCCCAAATGGATTCACCTGGTAGCATTTTCATTTGGGTGGCAGCAATGGAAAGAATTAAACTCATATTCTGGGTGAAGGAGCTGCCCGGATTGTAGTCTGTTGCCAGTGCCACTTGTAGTCCCTGCTCGATCATTTTTCTGGCGGGTGCATATTGAGATTTGCCCAAAAAGAAGGCTGTGCCGGGCAGTAAAATCGGAACAACTTCTGCTTCTTTCATGGCAGCAATGCCTTCATCACTCACCATCAACAAATGATCCGCAGAAATTGCCCGGACTTTAGCAGCCAGTTCCGCACCTCCCAGCGGATTCAGTTCATCTGCATGGAGTTTAGGAATCAACCCATAATTCTTGGCTGCTAACAAAATTTTTTCACTCTCTTGGATGTTAAATACATTCTTCTCGGTGAAAATATCGCAGAATACAGCCAGCTTTTCTTCTGCAACGGCAGGAATCATTTCGTTTATGATGATGTCGATATATTTTTGTCGGTTTTCCTGATATTCATCCGGTATTTCGTGGGCGCCCAAAAATGTGGAAACAATGGTAATGGGTAATAAATCAGCCACTTTTTTTAAAACTCGTAAGCTTTTCAATTCATCTTCCAATGACAACCCGTACCCACTCTTTGCTTCAATTGTAGTTGTTCCGTATGCCAGAAATTCTTTGATACGATGGTAAGTTAATTTCGACAACTGGTCAAATGAAGCTTGACGCAGTGCCCGCACACTGTTTCGAATTCCACCACCTGCTGCAGCAATTTCTTGGTAAGATTTACCTTGAATTCGCATTTCAAATTCTTCTTCACGGGTTTTGTAAAAAACCGGATGGGTGTGGGGATCCACATAACCTGGAAAAGCCCAGGTGTTCTTTCCATCAATAGTTTCGGATTCCGGGTATTTATGAATTAAAGTATCGACTGGTCCGATTTCTTTGATACGGTCGTGTTCAATAGCAATAGCTACATTTTTTCGAATGTCAAGTTCTCCGAATGGTAAATCCGGTGTGGGAGTAACCATCCCCTTTAAATTTTTGAGGAGTTTCATTTGTGTTTCCCTCTCTGGATGTTTTGAATGGCTTGCAGCAATTTATCATAAGTTTTATCCAATGCCTCGGAAACCACTTTGGTATCACTGATAACCGGCATAAAATTGGTGTCACCGTTCCATCTTGGGACAATATGATAATGGAGATGGTCTGCGATACCGGCACCGGCGACCCGGCCCAGATTCATTCCAATATTGAAGGAGTCCGGTTGCATAACATTCGTCAGTGCTTTTACGGCCAGTTGAATTAAACCGAATAAGTCATTATGTTCCTTTCCCGGCAGTTCCAAAATATCCCCACTATGCCGGTACGGCACAACCATCAGGTGCCCATTATTATATGGAAATCGATTCATTATGATAAATGCAAATTCATGGCGAAGAAGGATTAAATTTTCTTTATCGTCGTGCTGTGCTAATCTGCTGCAAAAGGTACATTCTTCCGGCTCACCATCTTTTGCCTTTAAAATGTATTCCATTCTCCATGGTGCCCACATTGTATCCATAAATTATTGACCTTTTTAATTTTAATGAAAAATGATTTTACCGAATGTTAACTTTAGCTATAAAGCATCCCAACATTAATTTTCAATGGCTATCTTTAAACATACAAAAGCCCCACGGAGAATTTCCATAGGGCTTTCTATCTGAAAAATGTCAATTAAGATTAACTTTCTTCTTTTTCCTTTTTTGATTTCTCGATAATTTTATTGGCTAAATCACCGGGGACTTCTTCATAATGGGAAAACTTTTGCCGGAATATTCCCCGCCCTTGTGTCATGGAGCGCAAGGTAGTTGAATATTTATGAAGTTCTGCCAAAGGCACCTTTGCTTTGATAACCTGAAATGTTCCTTCACTTTCCATGCCGGAAATTTTGCCCCGCTTGGAGGAAATATCTCCCATAACGTCTCCCATGTAATCTTCGGGAACCTTTACCTCAATATCATAAATCGGTTCAAGCAGTACCGGTTTTGCTTGTAGAAATGCATCTTTAAAAGCTGCTTTTCCGGCAATCTGGAAGGCAATATCACTGGAATCCACCGGATGCATTTTCCCATCGTAGAAATCCACTTTCAGGTCTACCACTCGATACCCGGCTAACACCCCTTCTTCACAAGCTGCTTTAACCCCTTTTTCCACCGATGGGACAAATACACGATCCACATTTTGACCAACCAGTGAATTGGTAAATTCAACCCCTTCTCCGCGCTCCCGGGGTTCGATTCCCATCAATACCTCTGCAAATTGTCCGGCACCACCACTTTGCTTTTTATGCCGGTATCTGGCATCACCATTTCCTTTAATGGTTTCACGATAAGGAATTTTTGGGTCTGTGATATCCACATCCACGCCAAATTTTTGTTTAAGTCGTTTAATGATGATATCCAGATGTAATTCCCCTTGTCCGGCGATGATTGTCTGTTTCAACTCCGGATCGAATTTGACCACAAAAGTTGGATCTTCTTCATGTAATGTATGTAAACCGGTGGAAATTTTACTCTCATCACCCTTGGATTTGGGTTCAACAGCCAGACTAAGTAATGGTGGTGGAAAATCAATTGGAGGTAACTGAAAAGGATCGTTTTTCGCACACAGGGTATCCCCGGTGTGGGTGCCTTTTAACTTTACGAGTGCCCCGATATCACCGGCGTGGAGCCGATCTACATTTTCTTTGTGCTTGCCGGAAAGATCAAAAATTTGTCCCACCCGTTCGGTATGGTCTTGAGTGCTATTAAGAACTTCTTCACCGCTTTCCAATATTCCGGAAAAAACTCTGACGAATGATAATTCACCCACGTGTGCTTCAGATACTGTTTTAAAAATAAATGATGCCAAAGGTTCATCATCGGATGGCTTTCGTTCCTGATCTTCCCTTCCTTTAACAACTGGTATATCAGTGGGTGCCGGTACGTAATCCACTATAAAATCCATCAAACTGCTAACACCGACATTGTGAGTTGCAGAAGTGCAAAAAACAGGGAAAATACTGCGATTAATGAGTGCATTTTTGAAACCCTTCTTGAATTCCTCTTCACTTAATTCCCCCGCTTCAAAAAATTTTTCCAGCAATTCGTCATCACTTTCTGCAACCGCTTCTACTAATTGATTTCGAAGTTCTGCCGCACGGTCTTTTAGATTCTCCGGAACGTCTTCCACAGAGGGTTTTCCGGACTTATCCTGCGGATATGTCAACATTTTCATTCTCAGGACATCCACCAGCTTGAAAAAATTGGGTCCGGTTTCTACCGGAAGTTGTGTCAAAATAAGATGATGCCCGAATCTCTCTTGAAGTGAGCCGACCAGCGCATCAAAATCGATATTTTCGCGATCCAGTTTATTGATTACAAAAGTAACCGGCTTTTTTAAATTTTCCGTTAATTCCCAAACTTGCTCAGTACCAACTTCCACCCCATTTGCTGCGGATATTAATAATATGACATTTTCGACTACGCTAAGACCACTGACCACGTCTCCAAAAAAGTCACTATACCCCGGTGTATCTATAATGTTGAGCTTATTTTTATTCCACTCGCCATGTAATAATGAGTTACTTATTGAAATTTGACGATCAATTTCATCTTTATTGTAATCGGATATTGTGTTACCCTGCTCAATGTTACCAATTCGGGTAGTTGCCCCCATTGAAAAAAGCATGGCTTCCACAAGTGAAGTTTTGCCAGCGCCGCCGTGTGCTCCGGTCCCGACGTTTCGGATGTTTTCGCCTTTATATTCTTTCAACGGCAGTCCTCCTTCTTCGCTTAAGGTGTAGTTTTAGATTAATGTTCGTAAAATTATCAAAATTCGAATATAATAAACCGCTCAAGAACTGTCAAGCGCTTTGTCAAAGCATATTAAAGCCTTTAACATGTTGAATATAAATAAATTATATGAAGAAGTTAAAATGTTTTAGCAGAATTAAATGATTCTGTAATGCCCGTCAACAACTTAGCAATCTTTTGCTTTATTGAAGTAAATGTGTTAAAATTGGGCAGCAAAGGAGGCCTTATGAAAAACAAAGGATTGCAGCTGAGTTTGCTGCTAATTGTGAATGTCTTTATTTCAGCCCTGTTTGCCCAATCCGAAGTGGTATTTTATTCACAATCTTCGCAAGTGGCAAAAGATAACGAAACCTTCTTTACAAGACACTTTGCCAACTCCCATCACTTAATGTCATTAACCGGTGAATATAATTTAATTGATGAAAAATCAGGTGAGCATATCGGTTCTGTTCATATTCCCTCTGTATTTCATCGGTCACATCCCTTTACATTTATGAAATCTTTTCAACTAACGCCTCAAGAAAATGTCACTTACTGGCTTCATTTTAGAGGATTAAATGGCTGGGTTAAAATTGATATTAATAAGCACACAATTTTTACCGGAAGCAGTAATTTTCTGCCTTTAAAACTGCCGGTTTCCCATTCCATATTAAAAGATGGGACAAATTCACTTAAAATTTCTGTTCATCCGTGGAATCTAAAAGGTGAACAGTTGCCCTTTTGGATTCCGATTAATTTACCTCGTATTGACAATGGCATCTCAGGAAATATCTATTTGGAAGTTGCCCCATCTCCAGCAATTTCTTTCCTGGACATTCAGGCGGAAATTAAAAAAGATAGCACAAAATTTAGTGGTAAAATTGGAGTCCGTTCAACAAGAACTCTTTCCGGCGAGTATTCCTGTCAATTTCAGATAATGCGAAATGGAAAGTCGGTTGTTCGTTCAACACTAACGGCATTTGCAGATTCAACCAAAAAAAATACAGATTGGGCATTTGAATTCAAAACAGATAGTCTGCAAAGTTGGTCTCCCGCCTTGCCGCATCTTTACACAGTTAACATGAGATTGATGAAGGAAGGTAGAACTTTGGATGAAATCACGCAACCCTTTGCCTTAAAAAGAATTGCTCAATATGGTAAAAACCTTTTGGTAAATGACAGTAAAATAAAAGTTAATGGAATAAACTATATTTATCAAAATAAACAAGGGGTGAGTTTACCGAACAAAAAGTTAATTCTTGAAGATTTAGAACAAATTAAATCAAAAGGTTTTAATACGGTTCGAATTGGCTTTTATCCGGGTTCTGAAATGATTTATCATTTAACAGATTCCTTGGGATTACTGTGTTTTCAGGACTTGCCGATTCCCTTCCTCAATGATAATTTTTTATTCGACAGTGCAAGAAAAGCATTTATTGAAAGATATGTAAATTCGTTTATTTTACTTGCCAGAAAGCATTCCTCAATAGTGGGTATCGGGGTGGGGCATAGTTACAAACCGTTGTCTGCAAAACAAATACGCTTTTTAAAAGATATTCGTGCAAAAATATCATCCCGAACCGATGCACTCTCGTACCAATGTGCATATACCCATGAGGCTATTGAACAAGGGATTCAGGATATATATTGTTTGGAATTACTGGAACGAAACCATCAGGAACTGTTTTTATCGGAATTGGAAAGTCATGTCGCAAAAACTGATAAACCTCTTATTTTTTCCGGCTTATCTAAAGCAATATCTTACCGAGTGGATTCATCTGCAATTACCCATGATTTAAGACAGATGACCGAATTATATTTACGCTTAAATCGATCACCATGGAATCGGTATCTAACAGGACAATTTGCGTTAACATTTTCGGATTATTATTTAGAAACTCCCAGTTTGCAAGCCGGCGCCAAACGCGATCATTACCTAAATACTCTTGGTATTTACACATTGAATCGTAAGCTGAAGAAAAAAGGGAAAATCGCTTTTATCAATAACAATCGTTCCATATCTACTGAGTCATTTACATCCG
>CAZVKP010000018.1:0-16927 GCA_964627635.1 uncultured Calditrichaceae bacterium
AGGTTATAGCTTTTTTCCGTTAAATTTTTAATCCCGGACAAAACCATCATTTTCTAAAAATTATCAACAAGCTAAAATTCACAAGATTATCCACTTTCTCAAATTAGTTGAGACCAATTCTACTTGCTACATTCTTCCCATCTCCAGCGGTATCCGGGTTCATAAATGATTCCGGGTCTGCCGGATCAAACAAAATTTTCAGTAAATGAATAACTCGTTGCCCTTTGCTATAAAATATTTCCTGGCTTAACCTGCGGGGATTTAATTAAATTTATTCAAAATTAGATGAGACCGACTTTTCTTTTCGCTCATATGAATTGACTTTCTGTATTAATCGGAATTCCCATCTGTTCAGGTCAACAATTCCTATCCGAAATTGCAGATTTAAAAGTGAAACAGTTTGTCTTTATCAAAGATTCTTACCATACCTTAAATAAGCCCCACCCAAGTGATTGCACATCTCGCGCCCTATGGAGAAAAATTTATTAATAAGACAAGCTAACGCCAGAATTGAATCATCAAAAGACAAAGAGTTTCAAATGTACACACATTTCAATTTTTCATCTCATATTTAATATAAGCCGAATTGTCCTTTATCATATCCATCGCCACAAAAGAACGGTAAATAAGAAGATTGAACCGTATGTGACCGGAATAAGATAATAAAGTCGTGGGCGAACTCTTTTCCCAAAAAGATTACGGTTCACCCGGCGAATGACCGCAAAACTCAATCCGATGCCACCGATTATGAACAGCGTAACTAACAGGCTAATTAATGAATTCAGCCATACCGGATTGGCGGCAAGTGTAATCGTTTGGTCGAAAAACTGCCGGGTGGTGCTCATGCCGCTTACATCCGAAAGAATATGCTGAAAGTAGGGAATCCGTGAAGACATTTTTAAAACGCCCTTACTCAAATGACCCGCTGCTATGATGGGAAGAAATCCCAATGCGTAATGTCTGGCAAAATCAGGAAAGGAAATTCTTAGCCCACCGACTCTGGTGAGAACAAAAGGTATAGACCAGATAATAAAGGGGAGGATTAAAAAGACCAAAACGGCATACAGCAGCCCGGACAAGGTAGCGTTTTGCCAGGGAAGGTTGCTCAGGATTATATTTGGTAAATAATTCAGTAATTGGTCAGTTACTTTCCATTCAGAAAGAATCTCACTTATCACAAATCCGGAGACCAGCAACACAAAAAAAGTTTCTGCATTTTTTAACGGTTTGATGGAAAACAAGTCCTTTGCGAATCCGATAAAACGAAAACCGGGGTTAGGTCTGCCCACGGTATTCTCAGGTTGATATTGATCGCAGGTCTTTAAACAACCTGCGCACAAAATACAATAATCATTTTGCGTTAATTTTCCTGGATATAAATCCACACCGCAACTTTTATTGACAATATTGTATCGATGCTGTGTACGTATACATGATTTGTCCTTGCAAGTGCCACAAATGTTCGGATCAGCAACCCGCCATCCAAACGGCGAAAGACGGGAATATAGCCCCAGAAGATAGCCCACAGGGCATACATAACGGCAGAAGGTATTTTTTTGATACATGATTCCGACTACGATTGATACAGCTACTATGGTTAGAAGATATATTGCCATATAGGTGGGATTCCGATGTACTTTTAGAATCTGGATGCCTACAAAAAGGATTAGCAGGTAAAAGATGGAAATCGCCCAGCCAGACATCAGCCATTTGGGTCGTTTCTTTTTTGCACCAATTTTTGCAAAAAAAGAGGTGATCAATTCAACCGGGCAAACAAAACACCACAGTCTGCCCAGGAAAATAGCGCTGATGACAATCAGCGGCCACCAGTAAGACCAGACAAATAGATTACCCAGATTAAAATTTCGCAGTTGCACCAAAAATGCCTGGTTACTCGAAAAAGCAGACAAACCCAACAAAACAATTGCCAATAATGCGAAAAAGGAGAATAAACGGAAAATTAATGGTAAGGTTTTGTTTAACAGAACTTCATTTATTTTATTTAACATCCAATTCTCTCGATTAGTATTCAAATCCTTTTATATTTTGTAGTAAGAAAACGGTATCTAAAAAAGTATTAATACGGTTTATGTTGATAAAATAAAGGCACTGCATCCAACACCAACAGTGCCTTTATTAATAGCGTGCAGCTTAAATACAATTGTAATCAAAAACGAGTAGAGACTATACAGGATCATCTATTTCATCAGCATCATTTTTTTGGTGATATTCTGTTGATCGGTTTGCAAATTATAAACATACATTCCGCTACTTAAATGGGAACCATCGAACACCACACTATAATTGCCGGCACCTTGTTGTTTGTTCACCAATAAAGCCACTTGCTGACCCAATATGTTATAGACCGCTATTTTAACCTGGCTTGCGGTGGGAACTTGATACTCAATAGTGGTGCTTGGATTAAAGGGGTTCGGATAGTTCTGTGATAATTCTAATTTGCTGGGAACATGCGCTGCAATCATTTCCTCCATACCTGTAACGTCGTTATCCCACCAGATACCCGCGGGACCATAATAATGCATCAGGGTATCGGCTAAAGCCAGATCCGAAGCTTCGCTCCAATCGGTCAGATTGTCGGATGTAAAATCCACACCAAAATTTAGCCCCTCCTGCATGTGGCAGCTTACCGCGCAGGCATTGGGCATGCTATAAACTTCCGTTTTCTGTGGGGAGATGGCTTCAAAAGTATGGGCATGGATGTCATAAGCCACTGCCGATTTAGCAGCGGTGGGCATATGACAATCTACGCACCGCGAGGCACCACTGTTTTCCGGATCATAAGGATGGTAGGTGTGCTCTTCAACAACAGCACCAATTTCGTTTTCATATGTCTGGTAGTCTGCAACCCATTCTGTAGGTATTTCTTCAAAATCACCGTGCGTAGCGTGGCAGGACAGGCAGAGCGTATTGTTATCAACTTCCGTAGCAATAATGATTTCTTCCCCAAGACTGTCTTCTTCTGCAATCTGGGAAACGATTTGATGCTGACGATTATTATGGACATTATGACACTCATTGCAAGTGACCATATGAAACTGAAATGTCGGTTTACTGCTTTCCGAAAATCCCAAAAATTGTTGTCGATGTTTGAGAGAGGTTTTATCATCCCCCCAATCGACACCGCCATCAGTAAATAAAGTTTCCACATTGTCTCCAAAAGTAGGTTCAATTAAATTTTCATCATCGAAAGGAAAACCAAAGGTATTATTGGGTTTACTTTTGCCGCGGTTGTGGCACATACCGCAAGCATTATTTTGTTCTTCCGGGGTTCCCTTTCCAGGATTGTTAATGTTATCGGCTGAGGGAGAGGATGCGTGAGCAGCCCCTGGACCATGACACATGGAGTTTTCACAAGTGGTGTTGACTTGTTCCAAACTACCATCTCCATCCAAATCAAAAACATTGTTAAAAGAATCATAGTCCGCTTCATTCTCTACCGGAGCGCCACTAGCAATCCATTCGCCATTTTCATCTTGCTGCACCGATAAGCCGGTCATATGGCACCCGGCGCATTTTTTGGGCATGCTTCTGCTGCTGGCAGCAGCATTCACTAATGTTGAACTAGGGGTGTATATGGGGTCGTTATTTTCATCCCACCAGGCTTCCGGATGATAATCAGTATATTCATCAGTTGTCTCATTATATTGAACAGGAGAAATGTATAAGGCTTCCGACTCCCCTTCGGAGGTGTTGATTTTAAGCATAAAACGTTGTTTCCAAAAACCACTGCCACCGTACGTCATATATACTTTGTGCGTTACATCCCCAATGGTAATCGTATAACCATCAGCTTCAGAATAATTAAGCACCGGGGCATTGGGTTTATAAGGATCAAACACAGAGGAAATTGTATTAAAATCCAATCCATCCTTAAAATCATCGACTCCATTTTTATCGAAGTCGGCAACCACACCCTTCAAATCTTGCAATGAATAGGTATCGTCTAAAACTACCGAGTAGCCGTTGGCGTGCATGGTATTTCGCCAAGCCGTATAATCGGAATGACAGACGAAGCACTTTTCGGGGCCAACATAATCCTGCGCGATCAGTTGTGTTCCGCCGACTAAAGAACCAACGATCACAATTAGCGTTAAGCATTGTAACACTGATCTCATAACAACCTCCAAAATTTAATTTGTGATTTATTTAATAAAACGTGACGCCATCTATTCACTGTCACATTTCGGACAATCTATAAAACCAAACAATTTATTTAAAGAAAACAATAATGAAAATTTTTTCATATTTTAATTGATGAATTCAGTTAGAATTTTATTAAATTAATTTTGAACTCTATCGGGTTATCATAATGAATATACTGATTGCCGAAGATGAGCAACGGATTGCACAAGCACTTAAGAAGAGTTTAGAAGCAGAAAATTTTCACGCAGAAATCGCAGATAATGGCGATATTGCACTTGATAAACTGAAAAACAATCAGTATGATGCATTGCTGTTAGACTGGCGTATGCCAAAGGTGAACGGATTGGAAGTATGCCGCAAACTCCGAGACGTTGGAAACACAATACCCATTATATTATTAACGGTTTTATCGGATATTTCCAATAAAGTAGAAGCCTTAAATGTGGGTGCGGATGATTATATAACCAAACCATTCTCCTTTTCCGAAGTGCATGCCAGACTGTGCGCAGTATTACGTCGCAGCCAGACGGAACAAAAAACAATTTTATTTGGGGGATTAAATTTGAATCTGGTTGATCACACCATCAATAAAGCGGATCTATCTTTAAAACTCCCTGAAATGGAATTTGAATTATTATGCTATTTGATTGAACATAAACAAATGATTGTCAATAAGGAACAGTTGGCTAAAGAGGTGTGGAAATTATCTTTTTTACCCAATACAAATTTTGTTGAAGTTACCATAAAAAATTTGCGGAAAAAACTGGAGCCTTTTGGTGCGGCTCAGTATGTTAAAACCATTTATGGCGAAGGTTATTCATTTATAGACGATGCAGAATAAAAAACCTTTCTTTACAAGCTCGGTTATAAGAACCGCAACCTGGAATGCAATCTTCATTTTATTGCTATATGTTCTGTTAAATGTATTCTTTATAATTATTCTTAAAAATGAGTCCGCGCGTATTCTTGATAATCATTTGGATCATGAAATTGAACATTTTATGAATGCCATGCATATGGAAGGTGATTCATTAATCATAGATAATCCAAAAGAATTAAGTGAATCTGATTTAATTACCGTTTCGCCAACATCATTCTTTTTACAAGTTTATCGACCTTCCCAAGAATTATTAATCCAAAGTAAAAATCTGCAAGAATTTGATGAAATTCCTGTTCTTGTCCCAGAAAAGATAGATGGGCACCGTTTTTCTAACCTTCAATTGAAGGATTACTCCCTTCGTGTTGTTTATACATACCTTAAAGATGAAAAGGGAATCCCCAAAGCTATTATGCAACTGGCCGGCCAGAAAGTAGCGTTGTCTGAGTTCATGCCGACTTTAGTCACATATAGTCTGATCAGTTTTCCAATAATTTTCTTTTTAATTGTGGTAGGTAGCATTCTGTTGGCAAAAAAGAGCTTTAGACCAATAAATAAGATAATTGGTTTAGCAAATAGCATTTCGGCAACAGAACTGAATAAACGCTTAGATTATAACGCCAGTCCTAACGATGAATTGGGACGCCTTAGAGATACTTTAAATGAATTGTTTGACCGGCTTCAACAGCAAATTGAAAAAATATCGCAATTTACCGATAACGCATCACACCAACTATTATCACCATTAACTGTACTTAAAAGTGAACTGGAATTTATTCTTCGTAAAACTCACGAAAACAGTGATTGTCGTGAAGCGTTTGAAGTAATGTCTGAGCAAACAGACCGGATGATAAAAATAGTACAGACTTTACTTGTTTTAGCCAAAGAATGCAATTCATGTTACAGCGAACGTTCTGTAATTAATCTATCCACTCTTATTTTGGCTATGAAAAAAGTGTTTCCACAACAAAATTTAGCTCTACAAATAGAAAGCGGACTTTACGTACGTGGAAATGGTGATTATTTTAAAATGGTTATGTATAATTTAATTGATAACGCTGTTAAATATTCTAAAAATGGTTATCCGGTTATTGTGAGGGCTAAATTAGAAAATAAAAAGGTAATCATTACCGTATGCGATAATGGTATTGGAATTCCTGAAAATCTTCGTGAAAAAATCTTTGAGAGATTCTTTCGTGATGAAAACGGAACAAAAGAAAGTCCTTCCGGATTTGGATTAGGCTTAGCACTCGCGAAACAGATTATATCTTCTATGAATGGATCTATTGAAGTTCAGGATAATATTCCCAATGGCAGTTGTTTTATCATATCACTGGATGCGTTGTCCGTAGAATAGCCGTTTTTAAGAAAATTACTAAATATCCTGTTGAGCAAATTAAGTTTTGTGTTTGCCACATAGTAACATGATGATTTTTTATGATCGATTGTGTATATGTAAGCTTCTCTGGTATTGATTCAAATAGATAATTTCTGGTTGCTACTGAAATCAGTCTAAAAAACCACAGGTGTACATCCCATTTTTTTCTTGATTAATATTAGCCTGTTACTGTTATTTGAATGTTTAAGCGAAGTACGAGGCAATAATCATTTCCTGTTGCTATACCCCATGTAGGTTAGCTTATGATTCAATAAAATTTATCGTCAAAAAGATCGGATATGCTTTTCTTTTCCTAAGATAGTTGTTTTTTTGACCATAAGAATATATTGATGTTCAACTCAACAATTCCTATCCGAAATTGCAGATTTAAAAGTGAAACAGTTTGTCTTTAGCAAAGTTTTACAAATAGTTGATAATTCGGATTTTTATAAAAGTTAATCATCGCCTGTAAAACGAGGGTTACTATTCAATTGATCGGTGGAGCGAGCAAGAAATATAATAGAAAGGAAAGGGAAAAAATGAAGCTTACAAAAATCTTATGGATATTTACGCTTTTCGCTTTTTCATTTGCGACACAATTTCAAGTGGATTCCACCAGAGACAATCAGGTTATATTTTATGCCAGTTCCACTTTTGGGAATTTTAGCGGAGAGACAAATTCCATTGAAGGAAATATCACCTGGGAAAGTGAGGATACTTTGAGACGCAGTCAAATCTATTTCGAGGTACCCCTTGATTCTATCGACACCGGGATCGGGCTGAGAAACAACCACATGAGAAATAAATACCTGGAAACAGATAAATATCCGAAAGCAATATATGAGGGTCAAATCATCGAATGGAAAAAAACCGGCGAAAATGTTTATTTGATTGAGAGTTCGGGTACATTAAACATTCACGGCACTGAAAAATCGTTTCCCCTCAAGGCAACTTTAGCAAAAACCCAAGAAGGATACCGACTGATGGCTAATTTCAAACTCGATATTACCAATTTTAACATCGAACAACCAAAATTCCTATTGACATCCATGAATAAAGAGATACGATTAAGAATTATTACCTATTTAAGCAAATAAGAGAAATAAAAATTTGGTTGGATTTTTCTTTAGACCGTTTACTGTCGTTGTCATTTGACAATAGCAAAAAGTTGATAATATTATTCAACACATTTTATATTGTAGAATATTCTACAATATACTTTTAAATCAATCGCCGCCCGTTTTTCTATAAGTTTTTATTTTTTAGTAAATAAACACAAATTGGAGGGAGTTGGTACGCTCTATGCAATATATTTGTACTGAACAATTAAAAAGGAGGCTTTACTATGAAACGTCAAATCGTATTATTCAGCGCAATGGCAATTTTTATTTTTGCCATTTTCTTTATATCCCAACCCTTAGTTGCCCGGATGGAAAATCAGGAGCACATGAAACAGGGACAGCATATGATGAATATGAATCAGATGATGCAACATATGCAGGGAATTATGGATAAAACCAATCACATGAATCAGATGATGCATGGTGAAGAAGGTATGGGCCATATGATGCAGGGCGATAAAGGGCATCACATGGGGCAAATGATGAAAGGTGGGGGATGGATGAAGATGACTCAGCACATGAACGCCATGGCAGGCGACATGAATCAGATGATAAAACAGATGCCGCAGATGATGAACAATGAAATGTATATGAATAATCCACAAGCAAAAAAACATCTGAAACAGATGCAATCGCACATGAGTGAGATGGTTAAGGCGATGGATGATTATGTGAATAGTGCGGAAGAAATCCAGAAAATGCAGAAAAATCAGAAATAAGAGTTATTAAAATTACTGCTTGGTTAAAGGGCTTCCCTAAATGGAAGCCCTTTATATCATAGCCAACAATCAGACTATATTATATTGATTTGCAATACACAATAAAAGAGCGGAAACTGAAACTGTATACATGCCGGATTTTTCTTAAATTTTAATAAAATTACCGGAGATCTAAATGAATGAAACTTTGCTACATCCAGTGATTAATCACTTTACCATTGCATTGATTACTATCAGTGTTTTGTTAGATATTATTGGATTGATAAGCAAAAAAGAGTCTTTCCATAAAGCTGCCTGGTATAATTTTATCGTCGGAGCAATTGCAGGTTTGTTTACCGTAATAACCGGATTGATTGCCGAGGTAAGTGTAGCGCATGGAGAGGCGGCACATGAAATTATGGAAACCCATGAAACATTGGGCTTCATCATTTTAGGATTAGTTTTAATACTTCTGATCTGGCGTATTATAACCAGGGGAAATTTTCCAGTAAAAGGATCTGCAATTTATATAGTTATCGCAATCTTAACTGTTGGGACCATCTTCGTTAACGGTTTTTACGGAGGGGAAATGGTTTTCAAGCACGGAGTAGCCGTTCAAACTCAACAAGTTTCAACTGAAGAAACCCAACAACATGAAGAAAGCAAAACAACTTTCCAGCCTGACACGGCCAAAACGGAAAATACCAATGAAATTCACAAACATAATCATGAACACTAAATAAGGGGTAATTAGATGAAGCATAAATTGATTTTACCAGCTATGTTTTTTTTCTTAATATTTATTCTCAATATGTCAATCTACGGTCAAGACCAACCAATGGATAGAGGTGGACATTTTCATCCGGATTCCCTCACCAATATTACGGTAACCGGAACCGTCATTGTTGATTCATCCACCGTCCACCCTCACTATTATTTGGATGAAGAGAGTGATGGAAACGCAGATTATTTTTTAAATTTTGGACCATTTTGGTATGAGCCGGACAGCAGTAACGCCACCCGACCAGCCGATGGTGAAACCATTACGATCACCGGTGGCCTGCATGAAAGTGTTACGGGTGATAACCCAGTGATTGTCGTTTATGAAATTAACCAAAATTTTTGGCGTGAACCATTCTCTCCGACTTGGGCTCTGATGGGCAAGAATTCTCACATGGGCATGCAGCACCAGAGTAATTTTATGGGATTTGCCTTTGGCTGGATGCATGATACTCTCCATACGGATAGTTTGAGCGGCAGCGTGCTGGTGGACAGCACCTTCGTTTTCGAGCGTTATTTTCTCGATGTTAATGAAGATGAGGCACCGGACTATTTCCTTAATTTTGGTCCATTCTGGTATAAGCCAACATCCGGAGCAAAACGTCCTCTGGATGGAGATCAGATTAAAATTGTGGGCGGGATGTTAGAACGGCAAACATTACCAATGATAGTAGTTCTTGAAATTAACGATCAAGTTTGGAGAGACTCTGTCAGCTTTCAAGACCAATTTACAGGCGGTTGGATACATCGAAATTTGAATAATCCACGAAGAATACATGCACCTTTCGATACATTGGATTGGATTGAAATGAATCCTGGTTGGCACATGGGAGGCGGAGGGCATCATGGCGGGATGATGCCGGATTCTCTGTTTGGACAAATGCTGGAGTTATTCCCACAAAACATACCAAACACTGAAAACGAAAATGTATTTGCAGGATATGAGGTAGGCATGTTCTTTCCGAATGGAATGAATGGTATGTGGCAGAGCGGAAGGGGTGGTCATATGAATTTCGGATCCAACACCCAATTTCAACTGCATTACAATGATATTCAGCTCCAAGGATTCAATATCAATGAAAACAGTGTACTGGTGAAATACTGGGACAATGATGTTAACGACTGGATTGAAGCAGATGATGCCACAATTAATCCGGACCAAAACACTGTGACCTTTTCAAGTGATAAGACCAGTAACTATGTCATCTTAACCGGAACGGAAGAGGTAACAAGTATCGATGCAGGGAATGATTTTGTCACCGGAAATTTTTTACTCAAGCAGAACTTTCCCAATCCATTTAACCCCACCACAATGATAGAATTTGAGTTGAAAAAAAGTAACAAAGTGATATTGACGGTTTACAATGTATTGGGTCAAAAAATTCATACGCTTTTGAATAAAGAATTAAATGCCGGTGTTCACCGGGTACAATTTACAGCCACGGATATTCCAGCCGGTATCTATTTTTATGAATTGAAAGCCGGAAATTTTAAAAAGATTCGTAAAATGACAGTGACTCGTTAACTTAACACTTTAGAAAACCGTTGAAATGAGACACTTTCATTTCAACGGTTAAATATTTTGTTATATCTAATTATGTTGTTTACATTTAATTTGAGTAATCAGAACTACAGTGTTAAAGCAAAAATTACCTTAAAAGTTTTTGTGAGAATTTTCACGGTATACAACAAAAGATGGAGGAGACACAATTATGATGGGTGAACATGGATTTTGGGGATTTATGGGATTGGGATGGATTTTTTGGGTGATCATTTTAGCCGTCATAATCTGGGCGGTGGTCAAAATTGTCAATACCAGTAAAAACAATCAACAGCGCACCTCCTCACAGGAAACGCCTTTGGAAATACTAAAAAAGAGATACGCCAGCGGAGAAATTAGCAAAGAGCAATTTGAACAGATGAAAAAAGATCTGGAATAATGCGGTAGGAGGCGCTTTCAGTGCCGAAAATTTGTTTTAATTTATATCCGCAACCGGAGGCATCTCCTACCGGACTCAAAGTTTCTGTTGGAGATATTTCTGGTACCAAAAAGAATCGGTAAAATCTATTCGAAGGCGAAGGCTTTTCCTACCAAAACCACGAATCGGGTAGGAGGCGCTTATAGCGCCGATAATTATAATTTCACAACATTAAAATTCCCGAAATTCCTTTTTTAATGCCCCCCAATTTATTATCTTATTGACTTTTATTATATTTAGCCTAATAAAATAGCTTAACAGGAATAGTCGCCAGATACTTGACAACAATGACCAGCGGATTTAACCAAGGAGGATTATCACAGTGAATCTCAAAGCCAAACTTCGATGGTTTAAGGGAAGTAATCTATTATCGGGATTTCTGACGGTTGTCGAAAAGGTCGGCAATATGCTGCCACATCCCGCGACTCTGTTTGCCCTGTTTTCACTGGGTATTGTTTTTATATCGTGGATTGCCAGCCAATTCCACTTGCAAGTGCTGCATCCCGGTACCGGCGAGACCATCACCCCGGTCAACCTGATGACTCACACCGGACTGGACCGCATCCTCACCGAAATGGTCACCAACTTCACCAGCTTTGCCCCCCTTGGTACGGTTTTAGTTGCCATGCTGGGGATCGGCATCGCCGAAAGCAGCGGACTGATCGGTACGGTCTTGAGACTGCTGGTGCTGAGCGCCCCAAAACGGCTGCTTACTTTCGTGATCGTCTTTGCCGGAGTACTCTCCAATACGGCCAGCGAGGTAGGCTATGTCTTGTTGGTCCCGCTGGGAGGAATCATCTTTCTGGCGGTTGGACGCCATCCGATTGCCGGACTTGCTGCGGCTTTCGCCGGCGTATCCGGCGGCTACAGCGCCAATTTATTGCTTGGCACGCTGGACCCGCTGCTGGCGGGTCTCTCGCAGGAAGCGGCACGGATTATTGAACCCAGCTACACGGTTAATCCCGCCTGCAATTTTTACTTCATGTTTGTTTCCACCTTCTTTATCGCCTCCGCCGGCACCTGGGTCACCGAAAAGATCGTGATCCCTCGTCTGGGTAAATATACCGGGGATGAGAAGCCCGAAGAACTCAAATCGCTGTCGGCAGATGAAAAGAGAGGGTTGATTTACGCATTAATAGCAGGTCTTATTTTTACCGGGATTATCTTGTGGGGCATCATTCCTGCCGATGGATTTTTGCGAAATCCGGAAACCGGCGGCATCCTGGACTCTCCCCTTTTAGAAGGAGTGGTAGCCTTTATCTTTTTAGGCGCCATCGTATTAGGGGTTGCTTATGGCATTGGCACCGGTACCGTTAAGAACGACTCCGAGGTGATAAAGGGAATGGGGAAAGCGATGGAGACGCTGGGCATTTACGTGGTACTGGTTTTCTTTGCTGCACAATTTGTGGCGTATTTCCGATGGACGAATCTCGGATTGATTTTTGCCATCGAGGGCGCTGGAGTGCTGGAAGCCTCCGGGATGGGGGAAATCCCCTTAATGATCGGCTTTATCATTCTCTCCGGGTTTATCAACCTGATGATGGGCAGCGCTTCTGCGAAATGGGCCATTATGGCGCCGGTATTTATTCCCATGTTCATGTTGCTGGGTTACACACCGGAATTCATCCAGGCTGGTTACCGGGTCGGTGACAGCGTGACTAATATCATTGCTCCGATGATGTCTTACTTCGCCTTGATCGTGGCTTTTATGGAGAAATATGAACCTAAAGCCGGCATCGGCACTGTGATCGCCACCATGCTGCCTTACACTATCGTCTTTTTTATTATCTGGGCAATTCTGTTGACAATCTGGATGTTGTTGGGCGTTCCGGTGGGACCCGGCGCAGGACTATTTTTGAACTGATAAGTACTTGCCTGAGATTACCGGACTTTAATCCCAGTCTTTGAGAATAGTCTGTTGTTTAGACCTTCCCTCCCGCCAAACGGACTCGACCGGTTTGAGGAAGGAATAACCACCCTCTTTGGTGACTTTGAGATACATGTAGCCAGATAACAAATTGTTTCACAACTACAATATAAAAATTATAGATAAACTGCAATTAATAAGAAATGTTGTCCACAAAAGATCGAGTATTATAGTTCCTGTTTTCTGAAATTGTGCTTTTCTATTGCGGTTTACCGTTCCTTAAAGGACTTTTCGATGAACTGCATCGGAAAAATCCCGGCATGATAATCCTGATCGCCCTTGAAAACCAACATATCGTAAGATAGTACAGATTCTGGCATGGGTAACCGACGACAACGCTCTTGCCATTATGGTAATGGCGGGTGTGCTGTCCGCCTACGGCACTATTTTAAGTCCCGCCATGGGAGCAGTGCTGATGTCGTTGAGTACTGTGATTGTTGCCATTAACGCCCTGTTTTTGAAGGTGGAGAAATAGAGGGAAATATTCCAGAGGCTAACAATATTAAATGATTCAATCATTTTCAATTAAACCTATACAGAAAAGTTTTTCCCAAGTCGCATGGATTTATGATTTATGGGCTAAAATTACAGAAACCCGTGCTGCAGCCAAAGCGCTTAAATGGTCAAACATTCAAGGCGACGAGACAATTCTGGAAGTAGCCCTCGGCACTGGTTTGTTGTTTGAGAGAATCGTTCGATTGAATCCTGATGGTTTATATTTGGGATTGGATATTTCCTCTGCTATGCTTAAAAGAGCATACCATCGTTTAGAAAAATTCGGAGAAAATCTGTTCAATCTGCAAATTGCCAATGCATATCAACTTCCTTATAAAGATAGTGTATTCGATCTTTTGAACAATAATTACATGTTGGATTTATTACCGGAAGCAAATTTTTGGATTCGGCTATTACCGAAATCCACCACATACACCATTCCATTTTCGTCAACGGCGACATCGGTCGGGTAGTATAATTCTCCGGCAGCGCTTCCTTGGGTTCCAAATTTTACCAGAAATTCTCCTTTTGAATTAAATTTTTGAATACGATGATTTTCAAAATCTGCCACAAATATATTTCCCCGAGCATCAACGGAAACCCCGGTTGCTGTCTTAAACCAACCGTTAAATGAACCTCTGATATTGAATCCGAACGGTCCGCCCCATTTTGTGAGAAATTGACCATTAGAGTCAAAAATTTGAATCCGATCGTTATAAGCATCTGCCACCACTATCGTTTCTTCTGGTAGAACTGCTACATCAGTGGGATAGCGGAATTGCCCGGACCAGATGCCCTTCTCTCCCGTTTCTCCAAATTGCCAAAGAAATGTTCCGTTTGAATCCAGCACCTGAATCCTGTGGTTAAAGAAATCGGCAACATACAACCTTCCAACGGAATCAACCGCCACGCCTGCCGGTGCATCGAATTCGCCACGCCCAGTTCCGGAGGTTCCGATTGACCGGATAAAATCACCGTTTAAGGTAAAGAGAACGATCCGGTCGTTTAGATAATTTGGTACATATAAAATACTATCTCGTATGGAAATGTGCATGGGGCGATTCAGTTCTCCTTTTCCGGTTCCTTTGTCAGCAAACTGTTCGATGAACTGACCGCTGGTATCGAAAACCACAATCCGATGTGTGTTTGATTCACTCACAAATATTTTACTGCCGGAAATGGCAATCCCGATTGGTTTTTGCAGCAAATCGGGCCTATTTTCTATTCCGGACCATTGTTGCACAAAACGGTATCCCGGCTCCTCTGCAGTAGGAAACCAGGACAGAATCTGATATAGTAATAAAAAAATTACCGCTATCAGAATAATCCGGATTAATCGTTTCATATGTCAATATCTAATCATTTTGTTCATTTTCATCTGATTTAATCGCTTTACTTTCATGCCTCGGTTGATTATTCCCGATAATGATTTTTCGTGCTGTGAATCCGGCTTCTTTGACTTTGCGAACAATTTTCATAGAATCCACTAAGGCATCTTGTTCAAATATCATCACAACCCGGGCGCTGTCTACCTGAATGTCCAGTTTCTTCAC
Source organism: uncultured Calditrichaceae bacterium (assembly GCA_964627635.1). Lineage (GTDB taxonomy): Bacteria > Calditrichota > Calditrichia > RBG-13-44-9 > RBG-13-44-9 > CAZVKP01. Next base: position 14,973 of record CAZVKP010000018.1, read on the forward strand.
ACCGTCTATTTCTTTCAATTTTTTCTCCAGTCCGTAAGCGCAGAAGGGACAAGCCAGACCATCTACCTGAATTTTAACTTTCCTTTCCTGGGCTTGACTCTGTACCAAAAACCCAAACACAAAAAGGATTCCGATTAAATTTAGCGTTCGTTTTATCATTTGATTCTTCCCTGGTTTTCACTTTTATTTTAAATTAATCTATCAATTACCCGGTGTTGAAAACCCACCCGGTTTCTATTGTTGGTCTTAAACCTTCCTATTAAATTTTCATTTTTAATTCATATATTTAAAAAAGTAACACCCGACCGCCAAAAGATACCGTCCAGTCTGTCGCCAATTGGGTACCGTTGGGTGCATTCACAATCGGAAATTGGAAAGACGCCTCAAGCAGCCAGCGGCGACCGCCCACGTATTGAATGCCTGGGGCCAAGAATATTGTGGTCCCTCCCGAGTCTTTAACTTCTTGCCGGTTGATAGAATTTCTATTGGTGGTGGTGCCGTTAATTTCCAAAAAACCGTTCAATTGCGGTGAGGGATAAGTTTGGTACACTACCGGTAACAAGCGGTAGCCGAAAGCAAGATTATAGGACACACTGTTGCCAAAATCCACTGCTCCCTTGGAAGTATTGAGATTATAAATGCCCTCAAGATAAATACCGTTGCGAGCCTTGATCCAGGCAGCCACAGTGGTGAAAAAATAATCGGTAGAACCGGTTCCCAGGGGCGGACTCTTCTCCTCGTCACCGCTTGGAAGTTTAATGCCCGCTTTGGAAGCCACCCGAATAGTCTCGTTTTTCCGGTCAAATTGGTAAACCAGGTACTTAGTAAACATGCGCACATCACCGATTCCGGAACTGGATGCCTCTTTTCCGCCGGTATTCAGATCCACATTCATAAACGGTGCAATTATCCCTGCCTGAAATTTTTCGCTCATTATATTGTAGGGAATTACAACAGGAGCCACCCAGGCAGTGACGCTGCGATCCTTTGGATCTGAAATTTCCGTGCCATCCCTTAGAAGCGTGGCTTTGCGAATCACTTTCCCAAAGGTTCTGACTCCCCGCCCCTGAAGTGCCAGCATAATGGGCGTATCTGTGTTGATGGGCGGGCCCTGGGCGACAACCTCAAATGGGGTTACCACAATTAAAAAAAACAGCAAAAGCGTTATCAAATATGGCACAATTTTCTTTTCCTTCAAAATAAGTGAAATGTAATTCGTTGCAGATAATTTTAGAATACTGTTTACCTCCACCAATCAGATATCTTTAATAATCCAGAATTGGCGTGCTGCCTCATGGCCCAATAAAAAATGACAATCCGATCCCTTCGCCTTCCCGGATACCGGAGAAGATAGTATAATATCCAATACTGGCCTTAATGGTAAGCTCCTGATTGGTAGTCACCTGGAACACAGCGCCAACCTCTGCTCCACCATGAAACGATTTCATATCTTCGTAATAACCATTCAGCCTTGCGTCGATCCCCAATATATTGGTTAACCAGTAAGATACGCCGAGCTTTCCATCTACTTCGTTGTCGGTATGGGGAGCCAGAACATTGATGCCCTCATCATGCTCCCTGGATTTCTCCAATGCAAAGCGACCCTGTAGCAGGCTATAGAGATGTATATCCGGGATTTTCTTCTCCAAAAATATCGCTGGAACTAATTCAGCATGGTGGGAGGTTAACGGTTCTTCTCCGGTAGGCAGTTCAACCGAAGCTACCGGGATTACCGCAAATCCGGTTAAAGGGAGAGTACTTTTTAAAGCAATAACCGCATCCGAGATTTGAAAGCTGTCCCGGAATTCTCCGAATGGCAGGCCTGCACCTATGGAGAAACGGGGATGCAAGGCGTACTCGACAAACGGCGCCAATGATAACCCTTCGGAATTATTGTTAATCTCATAACGGCCGTATTGAAACATAAATCCGGCATTCGTCAATGGTGGATGTTC
>CAZVKP010000019.1:0-16241 GCA_964627635.1 uncultured Calditrichaceae bacterium
TGACACGTTTAACCCCGGTGATGTAATTATGCTTTTTTCTGCCGCGTTCTTTACTGTTCACATTCTGTTAATCAGCCGATATGCTAATTTCGAAAATTTGGCACCCAACCTTATTACTCAAATTTTTGTGGTCACAGTTTTGAGTGGGATTGGAATGGTTTCATTTGAAGAGAAAATAATTCCGTCCAGTTTTATGGTTTGGGAAAATATTGCAATTGCCGGATTGTTGTCAACTGCTTTGGCATTCTGGCTTCAGAATCGCTATCAATTTAGCTCCACCGCAGACCGCGCTGGAATCATTTTTTCCAGCGAACCCCTTTTTGCTGCATTATTTGGATATATATATCTGGAAGAAAAATTAGTTGGATGGCAGTGGTTGGGAGCATTATTCATTATGGTTGCAATACTTCTAACCCAAAGACGGGGATTGCGCCGTATTTTACGCTTTTGATGTTTTTTAATGTTTATTCAAATAAAAATGCGACAAGCCTCCCTGCTTGCCGCATTCTCTCAAATTGATTTAAAACCGGAATCGCAAACCGGCAAATATGCGATTTTCGGTTATATCTTCCAGTGTCCCGCCGGGTGTATAAATATCTTCACTTTCCCGTGACCAGTTTCCCCGCTGATAGGTGATATCTAACCAGGTATCCCGGCTCATTTTGATTCCCACACCACCGCTGTAATATTTTCTGTCCATCTCCGATGTGGCATTTTTAAAAGGGGAGGGGTACACCGCATATCCCCCGCGCAAAGCAAGGTTACTTTTCGGTAGATTTATTTCTCCGCCTAAATGATAATTAATGGTTTCCCGGTAATCTTCCCGGATAAAAGTGTTCTCTTCCAATAACTGACTGTAATCTGAATTTAGAGGAAAATCATCCGGTCGTTGAAAGCGGGTTTGGGTCCAATCCTGGTAAGTGGCGCTGGCAGTCAGTCGGACCTCTCCGGTATTGAGTCCGATCCCCGCATCAAAGCGATAGGGAGTTTTCACCTGATACTCCCATTGTCCCGGCTCGGATTCCACGGCATCCACAAATCCGTCATCAAATTCCAGCTCATCGGAAAATGAATAGTTTTCGGTTAAAGTAAAGGTCGTCGGAAATTCAACTGCCATACCCAACCGGGTAAAGTGGTTCAATTTAAATATGCCTCCTAATTTGAAACTGGTTGCACTGTAATCGGTTATCAAATTCTCATTAACCCGGTAACTGTAAAAATCTGCCGGAAAAGTGTTGTAAAGATTATCCACATCCACCTGCCTGAAGTTTAAATGATACTCGTCTTCACCTCGCCAGAAATTAACGGTCGCTCCGATATCGAAAGAGGGTGAAACTGCAATAGCCCCACCAAACGACCATTGATGTATTCCGCCATCGCTCAAAACCTCTTCGGTTTGCTCCACATTTTTATCAAATGGATACCAGTTGAAATTTCCGTTTCCATCATTTAATTCGAATTCCAGTCCATTACTCAGGGTGTTGAATCCGTTGAAGAACAGGTAATCATCAAAGTCTTTAACAAAATTATATCCGAAAGCCAGCACCAAACTGCCTCTGCGGGTGGGAAGTGGCACTGCCATACCCAAATGCCGCAAACGGGTAAAGCCCTCGTCCATACTGTTTAAGTTCCCTGCAAATGAGGCCTGATTCTCAAATTGAAGATGGTAAAACTCTGCAGAAACTTCCGAATGTTTTACTGAAGCCAATGCACCGGGATTCCAGTAAATGGCTGAATAGCCGTTAGACAGCGCCACGCCGTTTCCACCAAGGGCAATATCACGCGCACCGATTCCCACCTCGTTCATTCGCAGACGTACCGCATCGAAAGAAGTTTGGCTTTTGCCAATGAATGTGAATGTAAATAAAATGACCATTGTTAATAATATGATTGATCTCATTTTAAAACTCCTCCTCTATTTAATCAAGCTAATGTAATCTTATACTTTTGACTCCTTCTTAGTGATTACTGACTATCTTCTTTTTCGTCTTTTGACGTCTCTTCGGGATTTTGATGAACTCTTATCTGACTTTGATTTTCTGCTATTTGATTTAGAAATCGAAGTTTTGCTCTTCGAACGGCTTTTTTGATAAATGCTCGATCGATTGGAACGATTGCTCGCAGAAGCGCTTTTTCGGTATCCTGATTTACTATAGCTTTTCCGGCTGTTGGAACTCTTTTTTTCACGACTTTGAGTGATTCTGTTTAAGATTTTTGACCAGCCCGATTTTTTGCTTATCGATTTAGAGTAACTTTTATTCTTACTTTTACTCCGGTTTTTGTAAGTCGACCGGGAGCTTCTATTATTATATCGTGATGAGCGATCTCTTATACTCGAAGATTTTTTCTGTCGGAGTATTTTCCTGTTTATGCTTCGCTTGGATTCTCTGGAATTCGCCCGATCTCGGTTGTTGTTGATTCTCGTTCTCGAACTTCGATTGATACTTCTGCTTGATCTGTCTTTCCGTGATTCTGACCGATAATTTGCGCTTCTTGAATCCCTTTTTCTGCTTGATGAATTTGACCGTATACGAGAATTGCTGTTTCGTTCATCATTTCCGGTTCTTGTGGTTCGTCGAATGACTCGCGATCTTGAATCTGTATTCTGAGAACGATCATTACTGACGGTTTGTTGTCGCCGGACTGTTCGAATGCGGGAACTGTTTCTGGCATCATCATTTCTGGTAGTAGTGATTGTCCTTCTGCCGGAACTCCCTCTGGAGGTGTTTGTTCGGTCATCACCCGATCGTGCCGGTCGATTAATACGTCGCCTGTCAGTGGGACGCCGGCGATCCCAATCCCGTTTATCCCAATTTGCCGGTTTCTGCTTTTCAACATGTGTGTAATGCGGATGATGATACCATGCCGGTCCGTGAACCGGATAGTAAATGGGAACCGGATAATACACACTGGGTGGATACCACGGATGATAACCGGCAAACCAGAAACCCCAATCAACAAAAATATTACCAATGTGGACAAAAGTTCGCCAGGGATGATGATACGGATAATAATCCACTCCAAAATGCAGATTAACAACTACACCCGGATCGTAATAATATTCTGAATAATAAGAATCATAATAAGGATCGTAGTACCAATCATCTGCGGCATATCGCACTGTTTTTACATGATGTCCGTAGTTGAAATAGTTCTTTTCGATGATCAATCGACTGGGTTTAAACCTGAGGACAGGTTCTTCGGTGATCGGATCATATGCAGTGTCATCATAATAGCGGTTCATTTCATCATAGTCCTGTGCGCTGGTGTAAGCGACGTCAGAGTCATGTTTTCCCAATGTTTTGAACTGGGTATAACAGCTATTAGCGAAGAAGAGGATTAAAGTCAAAAATATAAAGCCGACTAAATAACGAAAGCGTTTCATGATAAACCTCCTTCCATTTGGTTTTTATGAGGTTTTCTTAATTCAAAATCATTTGAATGAACCGGAACCACACTAAAAAAGTGCTTTTCCGGATTCGAAAATAATTCCGGTGTTGCAATAAAAAGATAGCTGGTAAACTTAGCTACCGATAAAACATCTATTTGAAAAAAGAGATGATGTTTAACAAAAACAATTAAGTTTAAAATAAATTCGATTCCTGGCAGATTCATTTCATTCTCCTTTGTTTTCTTCTATTAGAATATGCTTCAAATTTAATACCAGGTCGTGCGTAGCAATTTAACAATAAACTTATCCAGTTTATTATTAATAACTTATAGATTTAATTAATTATAGAAAATGTATTTTCAGGCAGGAGGATTGCTAACGTTGTTTATAGTCAATATGTAAACTTTGTTTTCAGTTGAATGATATTGGAATGCAGTAAATATTTAAAACTGATTCATGTTACTCACTTATCAAAGGGGATATTGCCCGGCTGGTTGCAAACATAACAGAAGGTTTGTTGATTAATCATAGTTGAGAACAGTGTCAATATTTTATCTTTCAAATGGCAGAAAAATCAAACAATTATTTTGCCCAATCATTTGGTAATTCCATAACGCTGCATTTTCTTCTGCAGTCCCATCCGGCTTAGCCCTAAACTCTCTGCAGTTTTAGTGATGTTTCCGTTGTTCTCGCGGAGTTTTTGGGAAATGTAAAATTTTTCAATCGATTCGGTGATATCTTTAAGACTTCCTGTTTCGTTTAAAAACTGAGCGTAAAATGATTGTTGATTTTCCAATTGTGCGGAAAGGTGGTCAGTGGTGATTGTACTGTCAGATTCTGCTAAAACAACCGCCCGTTCAATCTCATTTTCCAGTTCTCTTACATTTCCGGGAAAGGGGGCAGACATTAGCATCTTCATGGCATCTTGATTGATGCCACTGATTTTTTTCCCTTGTTGCCGACTGTATTTTTCCAGAAAATGTTCAGCCAATACCGGGATATCTTCACGCCGCTCTCTCAACGGAGGAATTCGAATGGGAAACACATTTAAGCGGTAAAATAAGTCTTCTCTGAACTCACCTTTTCGCATGGCTGCTTCCAGATCTTTATTGCTGGCAGAAATAATTCGAACATCCACATGGATACTTTTTTCGGAGCCCAATGGTCGGATTTCGCCCTCCTGCAAAACCCTGAGCAGTCTTTGTTGAAGCGCTGGGGAAGTGTCTCCGATTTCATCCAGAAAGATAGTGCCGCCATCGGCTAATTCAAACATACCTTTTTTATTGGAAGTTGCCCCGGTAAAGGCACCTTTTGTGTATCCGAATAGCTCACTCTCCAATAATGTGTCAGGAAGTGCTGAACAATTTTGAGCGATAAACAGGTTCTGTTTCCTCGGACCATTGTAGTGAATCGCCCGGGCAATAAGCTCTTTGCCGGTGCCGGTTTCGCCGATTAACAATACGGAGACATCCGTAGGAATGGCTTTCCGCATGAGTTGAAATACTTCCTGCATTGCCTGGCTCTCACCGACAATATTTTCAAATTCATATTTTTTTTCTGCTTCCCGGTGCAGGACGATATTTTCTTCTTTTAATCTTTCATTTGCCTGGCGCAATTCTTCCATTAAGCGTTTATTTTCCAGCATCAATTGATGTCGCTCGGCTGCCCGACGCACGATCAACCTCAACTCATCCGGCTCCCACGGTTTATCGATGTAATAGAAAACTTGACCTTCGTTGATTGCACGAATTGTGGCTTCGATGTCGGTGTATCCGGTAATCAGGATTCTCACCGCCTCCGGTTGGAGGTGCTGTGCTTTTTTGAATAATTCGACTCCGGTCATCCCGGGCATTCTTTGATCTGCGATAATCACAGAAACTTGTTCATTTCTCAAAACCTCCAGTGCAGATTGCCCGTTCAGAGATTGAATAACATCAAATTCCCGGCGCAGCGTCCGTTGAATAGCATTGAGGCTGGGCTGCTCGTCATCAACTGCCAAAATTTTTAATTGATCGTTCATAAAGATCTTAGCCTGTCAATAGTCTCTTTTTTAAGTCAGATTAATAAATTTTAATTGAATAAAATTATCACGCATCACGCATCACGTATCACGAAATACTCTCTCAGTATCCCGCCGCATGTCCATCTTTTCGAGATTCCGATGCTCCATAATAAACCTGATTCTTTTTGTCATACATGATGGCTTGATATCCCCCGTATCCACCAACTTGATATTGGACTTTGTGCCCCATTTTATCCAGTTTTCGAATGTTTTCATACGGTATCCCGGATTCTAAATACACTGTACCGCCGTTAGTCATTTTTTCACCGGTAGGTTGTGATGATCCTCCATGGCGGATACGCGGGGCATCTCCGGCTTCCTGCAGATTCATCCCAAAATCTATCATATTCACCAGAATTTGTACATGTCCCTGTGGTTGCATGGATCCGCCCATAACGCCAAAACTCATATAAGGTTCTCCATCTTTGGTGACAAATGCCGGAATAATGGTATGAAATGGTCGTTTGTGTGGTGCGTAGGTATTGAAGTGTCCTTCTTCAAGGGTGAATAATTCTCCCCTGTCCTGCAGAATAAATCCCAAACTGTCCGGCGTCATTCCCGAACCCATCCCGCGATAATTACTCTGGATCAGGGAAACCATGTTGCCATCCTGGTCAGCCACAGTGAGATAAATGGTGTCGCCATCTTCCAGCGCCGGATTTCCCGCTTCGTAGCTTCTGGCTGCACGTTGGGAATTGATAAGTTGCCTGCGTTTTGCAGCATATTTTTTTGAGATGAGTTCTTCCACCGGAATATCGTTAAATTCCGGATCCGAATAATATTTTGCTCTGTCTTCAAATGCCAGCTTTTTGGCTTCCACAAAAGTATGGATATATTCCGGATTGCCAAATCCCATTTTACTTATGTCAAAACCTTCCAGTATGTTGAGAATTTGAAGTGCTGCAATTCCCTGTCCATTGGGAGGCAGCTCCCACACTTCATAACCTCGATAATTTGTGGATACCGGTTCAACCCATTCTGATTGGTGATCTGCCAAATCCTTATACGATAGAAATCCGCCCATTCTTTTCATATAGGCATCAATGGTACGTGCAATTTCGCCTTCGTAGAATACATCCCGACCACCCTTGGCAATTTTCTCGAGAATGTTTGCCAAATAGGGATTTCGAAAGATTTCTCCTTTCCGAGGAGCTCGTCCGTCATTAGTAAAAATTTCGGTAAAATTGGGGTATTCTTCCAGAACCGGAACTGATCGCTGCCAGTAGTAAGAAATCAATTCACTCACCGGAAATCCTTCTCTGGCGTATTTGATTGCAGGGGCCAGAATTTTCTCCATAGACAGTTTACCGAATTTTTTATGGAGCTCGAACCATCCGTCCACACATCCCGGAACGCTCACCGGAAGTGGTCCATATGCAGGAATTTGCTGGTAACCGTTTTCTTTAAAATAATCCAGGGTCAGTGAATAGGGTGACCGCCCACTGCCGTTCAATCCATACAACTTTTCCGTTTCAGCATCCCACACAATGGCGAAGAGGTCACCGCCGATTCCATTCCCGGTTGGCTCCATGAGACCCAGGGCAGCATTTGCTGCAATGGCAGCATCTACCGCGGTTCCGCCTTGCTTTAATATGTCGATAGCGATCTGCGTCGCCAACGGCTGACTGGTTGCCGCCATGCCATGTTGAGCGATGACCTCGGAACGGGTAGCAAAATTCTTTCCGGTAATACGATCTCCTGCCTGAAGCGCACATAATGGCAAAATGGTCAGAAATAGTAAATAGAGAATAATCTGCATTATGATATCTCCTGTTTTTTATCATTCATGTTTTGAACTCATTTATTTTGATTCATATTTAATGAAGGTTGTACCGGCAGGGTAATCCGAAAGGTGCTTCCCTGGCCTTCTTCACTTTCAACTGAGATATTTCCCTGGTGCTTTTGGATTATATTATAAGAAATACTCAGTCCCAGACCGGTGCCCTTTCCGACTTGTTTGGTTGTAAAAAACGGGTCAAAGATGTTGTTCAACTTATCCCGCGGTATACCAACACCATCATCACTGATCTCAACCTCAACGCTATTATCCAAAGATTGGGTGGTTATCCAGATACTTCCCTGATTTTCGATTGCTTGCACCGCATTGAGTAGAATATTCATAAATACCTGATTGATGTTCCCCGGGTGACATAGGACTTTCGGAATATCACCATAATTTTTGTGAACTGTTATTCTATTTTTAATTTCATTATTGAGCAGCAATAGGGTGGATTCGATACCATCATGCAGATTGACCTCTTTAAGTTCTCCCTCATCCAAGCGGGAAAAATTCCGCAAATTTTTGACAACATTTTTTACGCGTTGACTGCCCTCAATACTTTCTGAGATCAGAGACTTGATATCATTTTGAATGAGATCAATTTGGTATTTTTCCCGTAAATTGTCCAGTGTATTATTTAATTTTTCTTGAAAATCCGGTTTTTGATAATCTTCCTTTAGCACGGATAAGAGTTGTTGTATTCCCTCACTGTAATTTTCCAACTCCCGCATATTTGCATATAGGTAACTAATGGGATTGTTGAGTTCGTGCGCAACACCTGCCACCAATTGTCCCAAACTTGCCATCTTTTCACTTTGCACCAATTGAGTTTGGGTCTCCTGTAATTCTTTATACAATTTCTGAAGTTTTCGATTTTTATCTTCCAGTTCGTGAATATATTTTTCGCGGGTTTCCGCCTCTGTCACTTTTTGGATTAATGTTTTGGTCTCCTCAATGTATTGATTGTTTTCAATTGCGATAGCAGCTTGTGCAGCAAGGGTACGAAAAATGGCTAAATCCTCCTCTGTAAATCCTTTTTTATCAGTGGAAGGACCAACCAATAGAATTCCAAAAAGTTTATCTCTTCTTGCTATAGGAAATACATGGGTTGTCGGCAATTGCATTTTCCGGGATATCAGCGTGGAGAGATCATAATTTGATTGGTTAATTGAATCCTGGTCCTCCGTTATGAAAGTTAATTTTTCGGGACCTTCAAACATACCGGCAGTACTTGCCTTTAGAAAATTTTCTCCTTTTTTGGAATACAATACGCAATATTGCGGTTCGATAGTTTGATATATTGTATGAGTTAATTTCTGAAATAACTCGCTGTTTTCTTTGATAAAAATTAACTCCTGCGAAAAATCCTGAAGTAAGCGCCGGTGTTCCACCCGTTGGAGCTCCAGATTTCTGATCTTTTCCAGAAAAAATGTCACAAGAACTAAAAATCCACTCAATATCGAAATTTGGATGAGCAATCGTGTACTTAGCGGATACATTTGCAGGATCAGAAAAATGGTATAAAGCAGAAGAATACCGATAATCATAATGATAATAGCCTGTCTTATGGCTAATTGATATCGAGACATGGCAAATGTGGTGTATCCCACGATGATAAAGAGTAGCAATAAAAACAGAGATAAATTGAACCAAAATTGAGGATTACCAAAAGCCCGATAAAAAAATTGATAACTACGATATAAAACCTTGAGAATACCCGTGTTTTCGGAAATATGATAAATTTGTCCCGGCTGAAGATCGGTCATCGTTTTTTCCTCTCCTGCCGGAAAATTAATCTGTGCATGATAGGTGCCGGGAGAGTTAATTCCGAAATGGATTTTCAACTCATTTTGAGAGAGATAACCGCCACCGCCAACTTCCCGGTATCCAACCAGTTTGCTCTGATCATCGTTTTTCGCTGAGCGATATAAACGCACTTTTGTGCCAATCGCATCCCGGTTGCTCCGAACGCCTGTTAATTGAATTTGAATGAAATTTTGATTATCGGTTGGATTGGTGTAAAGCACACTGTGGGTGTCTTTGTTGGCAACAAACAGATCCAAATCCCCGTCCAGATCCATATCGGCAACTGCTGCTCCTGTGCTGTAATGTTTCTTTGGACTCCACTCTCTTTGTTTTTCTTCAAATATTTTTCTGAATTTGCCATTTCCTTCATTCGTAAAATACATATTCGGACCGATGGTGTTGATCCAGATGTCCTGCCAGCCATCATTGTTTAAATCAGCAATTAGGGCGCCATAAGACGGATAATTCACTTCAAGACCGGCAGTGACTGTGAGGTTGGTAAAGGTCCAGATTGAATCCCCCGGATGTGTCTCGTTCCCATACAAACAACTGCGCCCTTCACGATCAGTGACCAATAAATCAGAATCGCCGTCGTTGTCCACATCACCAAATGTGACGCCATTACTGTTGATGGAGTCGGTAAGATGTGGCATTAAAAATTTCTGCTTCACAAAGCGTTTTCCACCCATATTTTTATAGAGAACATCGGAATCGAACCAATTGCATACATATAAATCCGGGTAGCCATCCTGGTCAACATCAGAAAAAGAGGCACCCTGACTCACTGTATTCCCCTGTATCCCCCATTCCAGGCTGACATCTTTAAAATTGCCTCTGCCGTCACCTAAAAATAGATGATTGGGATAATGCTCATCGGTTACGAAAAGGTCCAGGTCTCCATCCAAATTTATATCTGCCCAAAAGGTGCCATTTCCATCAAGTGGGGTGGTAATTCCGGCTTTGCGGGTAATATCCTGGAATTGAAGTTCTCCGGTTTGTTTTAGAATTCTGGTACTGATTCCCCATCCGGCAATTGAAATATCGATTTCTCCATCATTATTAAAATCTGCGGAAGAAGTCCCCAATTCTAAATTTTGTTGTCCACGGGGCATTAGATTTCCGCCCAAGCCGGATTCTATGGTAAAATCTTCAAAAGGTCTGCCAGTGCCCTGATTAATAAAAAAGCGATTTAAATTCCGGAAGCGAACTACATAAATATCCGGTAATTGATCGTTATTTAAATCTCGAAAAACCACACCGTAGCTGTCAGTAAAATCCGGTAACAACTGGGGGGTTTTACCTTCCACGAACATTTTTTGGGCAAATGCATCATTGGAATAGCTAAAGGAGGTGCAAATAAGCACAAGAAGAAGTATATCAAGATAAAATGAGAGTTTAAAAAATTTTGTTGTCAATTGATCCATGGTTCAAAATCATTAATCCTGTTGAATTTAGATGTATGTATTTGTTTTTTCAAGGATAAATTGGTAAAGGTGAGATTTGAAATGATTTGATTTCCGGACGGGCATTCAATTTTAATTATAGGAAAATAAAGCAGTAATAATTAGTATCAATTTATCATGGGGTAAGGCTGCCTTTAAGAGAAAAGTAATAAGCATTGATATGAAGCTGTAATATTTTTGTTAAAGACTATATTTGATTTTGCTTGAATAAATCTTGATTTTTATTAGTAATTAATCTATTTTTTTGTCAATTAAAATAGTGGATATATATTATGCAGGAGAATTTGAATCGAATTACCGTAAATCCCGAGGTTTGTCAAGGACAATCGACCATACGTGGGTTACGCATAACTGTGGCTTTTGTGCTCAAACTGTTGGCTTCTGGCATGACACAGAAGGAAGTCTTAGAGGCATATCCAGAACTTGAAGCAGAAGATTTTCCGCAAATAATGGAGTATGCTGCCTGGTTAGCTGGAGAATATCATAGGCCTATAAAAGTAAAGGCCGTCTAATAGTATGAAGTTAAAATACTTTGCTGATGTGCATATTTCGCCATTAACCGTGGCTGAACTAAGATCATCGGGTTTTGAATTTTTTAGGATTACACAATTACTCCCGCCGAACTCTACTGATAATGAAGTAGTCCAACTGGCAATAAAAGAAAATGCAATCATCGTTTCTCAGGATTTGGATTTCTCTGCAATTGTCGCAAAGAGTGGTAAAAAAACAACCAAGCGTAATCTCTTTACGATTAACGAATGCTAAACCCCAAAATATTTCAACTATTCTAAAATCAATTTTACCTGAAATTGAAGAATCTCTAAAATCAGGGGCAATAATTTCAGTGGATGATAATGAGTATAGAATAAGAAAATTGCCTGTTAAAACAGAATAAATTTACAGTCGAAAATCCTCCCTTATACTATTTATGAAACTTTAACTATTTGAATCATTTGCAGAAGTTAAGTATTCTGTGTATTGAGTTATGTATAATTACTGACAATTTCATCTAATTTTCCTCAATATATACTGAGAGATGAGAATTCTTTAGTATTTTTACAATTTGCTGATAGTGACCCGCCCTATTCATCTTTCCCATGAAACATTTCATTTATTTTAGAATTTTTTCTATATTTGAGGGTATTTTTAATAAAGAGAAGGAATTTTGAAAATTTTGAAGTTGAATGTTGAAAAAGGAAAACAGATATTAAAACACGTTCATCAATCTGCCTTAGCTGCAAGCGTAGCGGTTTATGCTGTTGGGGGTTTTGTAAGAGATCTCTATCTGGGCAAAGAAGGTACTGACATAGATTTTGTTGTCATTGGGGATGCAATTCGGTTCGCTGAGACATTCAGAGAAAAATATAAATCAGGTAAGGTAATTACCTATCCCCGGTTCGGGACAGCTATGCTCATTTACCGGGAATATAAACTGGAATTTGTTACAGCGCGTTCCGAACACTATGATGAGGATTCCAGAAAACCTCATGTGAAAGAAGCAGATTTGCGGAGTGATCTTACCCGTCGGGATTTCACCATTAATACCCTAGCAATGGATATTTCCGAAGCGCATTTTGGTGAAGTGATTGATAAATTGAATGGTATTGAGGATATTGATAATTGTCTTATCCGAACCCCGTTAAATCCGGTGGTTACTTTTAAGGATGATCCGCTAAGAATACTCCGTGCGATACGGTTTGCCACGGTGTTGAATTTTGAAATCGAAAAAGATACCTATGATGCCATCAATGAAACCCGGGAACGTTTGAATATAATTTCCCAGGAACGAATCACTGAAGAATTCCGGAAAACAGTTATGGCAGACCAACCATCAAAAGGATTCCATCTTTTTAAAGAAACCGGTTTACTCCCCATCATTTTTCCTGAACTGGAGGAATTATCCGGTGTGGATCAACGAAAGGATTTTCATCATAAAGATGTGTTTTACCATACTTTGAAAGTTATGGACAACATCGCCCGGAAAACAAACAGCTTCGATTTGAGATTAGCCGCGCTATTGCACGATATTGCTAAACCCCAAACCAAAAGGTTTATCGAGGGAACCGGTTGGACTTTTCATGGACATGAAGAGCTGGGTGCCAGAATGGTCAATCGTATCGGTCGCCGAATGCGTCTCCCACTTAACACAATTAAATACGTCCAAAAATTAGTAAGACTGCATTTAAGACCCATGCAATTGGTAGATGAATCCGTCACCGATAGTGCCATTAGACGGTTAATGGTTGAAGCAGGTGAGGAAATAGATGATTTAATGACACTTTGTCGAGCGGATATTACTTCAAAAAATCCTCAAAAAGTGAAACGTTTTTTATCAAATTTCGATAAAGTGGAAGAGAAAATGAAGGCAGTGGAAGAGAAAGATCAGCTCCGAACCTTTAAATTGGCGATAGATGGAAATGAAATTATGGAAGCTCTGAACATTCCGCCTGGTCCCACAGTTGGTAAAATAAAGCAAGCCATTTTAGATGCTGTCTTGGATGGTGAGATTCCCAATGCATATGAAGAGTGTGTAAATTATATGTATCAAATCAAAGAAAAATTTTTAAACGGGAAAAAATAAATGCTATCTTACACTAATGTTTTTTCCAGATTTAAAAATTTGTATAAATTATCACTATAATTTATAGTCAAAAATCAGAAAGGGTGTGCCATGAGCGACGACAAAGAATCAAAAAACAATCAGCATCGAGATGATGAGGAAAAAAGAGATGACGAAAATGTCCAAAAGGATTTAGATGATATTTTAGGCAGTATCAAAGAAAGTGAAAAAGGAGGAAGCGAAAGCGACAGGAAGAAAGCAGAAGAAGCAGAAAGCGGGCAGCAGGAAGAACAACCGGAACCCCAATCTACTCCCGAACCAACAGAGGAAGGCGTTGATCAAATATTAGAACGGATATCCGAAAAAGATAAGGAACCGGTAGAAGAGATGAATGCGTTCCAAAGAGTTGTTGGCGTTTTTACGCAGCCGACCAAAGTGTTTGCATATTTAAAAAATAAACCTGAATATATGCTGCCCTTGATTATTGCCATTCTTATATCAATAATTTCAAGTATCCTGGTGTTTGACATTGCCATCAATGATCAAATCAGAAAATATGAGCGGAGTGAAAGATTCACGAACGACCAGAAGAATATGATTATTGATAATCTGGAAGCAAGTAAAACAGGAGCCAGGCGATATATTTCCACCATAGTTGTTCCGGGAATTAGTATGTTGGTCATATTTGCCCTGGTATCCGCCATATTTCTGTTTATTGGAAATGTGATCCTGGGAGGTAAAGCCAGATTTGTTCAGATATTTTCTGCATACGCCTATTCTTATTTAATAGTCGCTATTGTTGGGACAATAGTAAAACTTCCCCTATGGTTGAGTCAAAATACGTTAAAGGTGGACACCAATCTGGCGGTATTTTTACCCGGGTCAATGGAAAAATCTACAATCTATAACTTTTTCACTGCATTTGATATTTTTACCATTTGGTTTTTAATTGTATTCGGAATTGGTTTTGCGATTATTTATCGTTTTTCGCAACTTAAAGGAATTATTTCCGTAATTACTGCCTGGTTAGTTTATGTTGTAATAAGTAAGGTAATTCTTGGTAACTTTTTTGCCGGTATCGTTTAATTCAGAATCTGGCAAATCAATTTCAAGACAAACAGCCTTTGACGTTCAGATTTAATAAAACCAGGTGGAGGAAAAAATGAAGTTCAGTTTGTGGTTTCTGTTTTTGTTATTCTTATTACCCTCATTATTATTGGGACAGACCGATAACAAAGTCTTATCGCTTGAGGAATGTATTGATATTGCGCTGAATAATAATTCGCAATTAAAAATCGCTAAAGGACAATTGGAAATTGCCAAGAAAGAACACAGTGCTTCTTACAGCAATATAATGCCGTCTGTAGATGTATCCGGTAGCGGGAGCAGATTCAAGCAGGCACCTTCCTCTTATGCAGGAGGGACTTTTATTGGAGACGCAGCCATTCCTGAAAGTGACGGCGAAAATTATAATGCCAGCCTTGATGTAAATCAAACAATCTATGATGGCGGCTTTTGGTGGAACAACATTAGCAAAACCGATAAAGACAAAAAGGCACAAAAATTTGCTTACCAATCGGAGATACAGAATGCGATTGTGACAGTACAGACGTCTTACTTCAATCTTCTGAAAGCATTTAAATTATTCGAAGTATATAGACAAGCGGTGGAAAGAAGTGAACAACAATTGAATAGAACCGAAGCTATGTACGATTTGGGATCGGTAGCGAAGGTGGATGTTTTTCAAAACCGGGTAAATTTGGGTAATGATCGTATTAATTTTCTTAATCAAAAAAATGTGGTTAAACAGGCCAAACTCGATCTAAACGTCGCAATGGGACGGGATCCTTTAGAGAAATTGGAAATTGAAACTGAAATTGAAATTAAGCAGGAATTAGAAGATTTGGAAACTTTGATGGATCAGGCTCTGAAGAATAACCCTCAGCACATGCAGCAAATACAAACTTATCAGAGCTCCAAACTGCAAACCAAGTTAGCCAGAAGCAGTTATTTTCCCAGGTTTACCGCATTTTTTAGTTATTCAAGACGAGTACCAAAATTTAATCTGATTTACGAAGAACTGGAAAATGAATTTACCTGGTTCGCCGGTGTTTCAATACGCTGGAACTTGTTTAATGGATTTGCAGACAAATATAGTGTGGAACAGGCAAAAATTCGTGAGAGTAACAGCCAGGAACAATTGATCGAATTTCGCAGAAATTTAAAAGCAAGTGTCAAATCGCTGTATGATAATTTAAAGGCACTTCAGGAAATTGTTGAGATAAACAAAACCAATCTGGAATCTGCCAGAGAAGAGTATCGTTTGGCACAGGAACGTTATAGAGTTGGGTCCGGTACCGCTTTGGAATTACGCGATGCCCAGGTTCGCTTAACCAACGCAGAACAAATATTAGTAGCAGCAGAATTTGATTCCTATATGGCCCACGCAGAACTGAAGCAGGCGGCAGGTGAGTTAGTGGATGCTTATTGATCAGTTGAAAATCGCCGTCAGACATATATTGGAAAATAATTATTAATCTTTAAATTTTTGATGATTCTATTCAATAAGGCTAATTCTAATAAATGGACTCTCTCTGTTTGTGCGCTATTAAGGATAAAAATATGGAATATAAAAAATGAAAAAAATCATTATTGCTGCTGGAATAGTTCTTGTTATTGCTGTTATAGTGTTCGTGAGTTTAAGTAAAGGTGAAGAAACGGTTGAAGTTCAGGTTGAAGAGGTTTTCAAAGCAGACATTACCCAAACAGTAACCGGAACCGGCAAGATATATCCGGTTACAGACGTAAACATAAGTGCAAAGATAGCCGGAGAAATACTGGAAATTAATGCGAACGAGGGAGATTCTGTTAAAGTAGGTGACGTACTTGTTCGCCTGGATAATCAACAATACGAAGCGGCGAAAGACCGGGCAAACTCCCAAATTCTGGGAGCTCGGGCTGATGTAAAGTTGGCGAAAAATGAATTGAACCGTCAACAGGAACTTTTTGAAAAGAACCTGATTTCCAAATCAGAACTTGAGATCTCCGAAGCAAAATATGAACGGGCACTCAGTCAACTAAGCCAGGCAGAAGCAAGTTTAAAAGAAGCAAAAGATGCTTTGAGCAGAACTGTAATCAGAGCACCGATGTCCGGGGTGGTTATTAGCAAAAATAAAGAA
>CAZVKP010000020.1:0-16093 GCA_964627635.1 uncultured Calditrichaceae bacterium
ATCCAATCTAAGAGGTAATCTTATTCAAAATTTAAGGAGGCTGCAAAATGAAGAAATTAAATATAGACTCCATTTCTTCTGTTTTGAAAAGAACGACTCCCATTCTGATCCCATTTTTCCTTCTTTTAATTGCTGCCACGGGATTTCAAAATAGTTATGCCAAAAACGGTGATGAGGCACTCGATCGAATCGTCGCAGAAGTTTTTGCGCTCGATGCAACACCGGGAATGGCTGTATCGGTTGTCGCAGGGAATGAAATCATGTATTCAAAAGAATTTGGTTTTGCAGATCTTGAGTCCCGGCGTCCTGTAACAACTGAAACTATGTTTTACATTGCATCTACGACCAAATCTTTCACTGCATTTGTAGTTGCTTTACTGGATAATCGTGGTCGCCTGAATTTAGATAATCCGCTAAATGTTTACCTCCCGGAACTGGATCTTAAACCGCCCCTTTCCGAAGGAAATATCACACTTCGCCATCTTTTGACTCATACTCATGGAATTGAAAGTGGTGGTCCGGTTGTATTTCGCACTGCGTATTCGGGAGTTCATTCTCACAATCAATTAATTGAACTTCTGAGTGAGTATGAACCTGCACCGTCCGGAAAAGCATATAATTATGGAAACATCGGGTATAATATCGCGAGCCTTGCAATGGATGCTCATCTGGATGGAAATTGGAAAGATGTTTTACGAAAAGAGATTTTTGAGCCGCTTAATATGAATAATACCAGTGCCTATCTATCCAAAGTAGACAACGCTAAATTGGCAATGCCTTATATGGCAAATGGGCAAGGCTACCGGAAATTATATTACGCCAAGTCCGATGAAAATATGCATGCGGCAGGCGGACATGTCAGCACTGCTCTGGATTTGGCAAAATGGTTAAAACTTCACATTAATTTGGGCAAAATTGATGATCGACAAGTATTTCCAAAAAAAGTAGTATTGGAAACCCAGCGTAAGCAAGTTGACCAGGACCGGGAGTTTGGGCAGTATCACCGGTTTGGATGGGGATTGGGCTGGGACCTTGGTGCTTATGATGGGGATACCCTGCTTCACCGTTTTGGAAGTTTTGCCGGATTCAGATCGCATGTTTCATTTATGCCACAGCATGATATTGGTGTAGTGGTTTTAGTTAATGAAGGTTATCTGGGTTTCTTTTTAGCTGATATGGTAGCCAATTCAATCTATGATTATTTATTAAAAAAGCGAGGTTTTGATGAGAAATTTCAGAAGCGGTTAAATGAATTTCGCAAGAAAATTGCCCAGAGGAGAGAACAAATTCAGAAAAATGTGAGAGAGCGGACTGAGCGTTCTCAGGTACTTCCTCACCCTCTAACTGCCTATACAGGAATTTATGAGAATAATAAATTGGGGAAGATGCAATGGAGAGTTGTAAATGACAAACTTGAAGTGTCAATGGGTCTTTTATGGAGCGAGGTTGAATTTTATGACAGCAAAAAGAATCAATTTAGAGTAGAGCTTACCGGCAGCGGTGAAGTTGTGAGTTTCAATATTCGTGGAAACCATGCGGCGAGTCTCACTTACCGGGATCATAAATTTATGAGAGTTGAACCCTAATGAATTTTAATCATACGAAAAAATTTGAGGACCTGGAGGCAATAGCCCTTTTTACAGATGGAAGTGTGAATCCTCAACTAAAAGTTGGAATTGGTGCCTGTTTAATTATCTCTGATTCAATTTTAAAACTATCGCCAAGCCAAATTCAAAAATCAGAGATTACCCAATCTTTAATGATTCGAAAATTTGAGGAGACTTCATCGACTAAACTGGAACTGCAGACTGTTTTATGGGGTTTGGAAGTGTTCAAGAAGATGTACAACAGAAAAGAAGTAGTAAACCTCTGCATTTTTACGGATTCCCAGAATATTGCTAATCTATTAGAGAGGCGAACCCGGCTTGAGAGCAAAAATTATGTCAGTCAGCGCTCAAATACTCGGTTGAAAAACAGCCGACTTTATCAGGAATTCTATCAAATGTTTGATGAACTGCGTTTCGAAGTCATCAAATTAGCAGGACATTCCAAATCAAGTTCCCACGATACGGCTCATCGTATTTTTTCTATTGTTGACCGTGAGGTAAGAAAAAAATTAAAGGATTGGATGAGGGAGAGAAATTCTTAAAACTGATGGACAGTTTATCCGGTGTTACAGGGTTTTGCTATCGATTCAATTTATTATGAATTAATTGAATGTTAATACGCTTGATTATAAGAGAATAATTTTGATCTCAAGCAGTCCAATGAATTAAATTATAGTGGAAGTGTTTCAAATTCAATTTTAATATTTTTAAATAAAGACTGTTTAATTAACACCAATATGAGGATAAATTGAAAACTCAGAAGTCAGCACACTCGGGCTTATATAAACGCCCGGATCATGAACTTCCTCTTGTCACCAGCAGTTATGGATGGCGCTATCACCATATCGGTATTCCCACGGATACACCCCGAGCCGGAGAAAAATACATTAAACATCTTAAGATGTACGTATCCGGTTTTTCAACCAGTCCGTTCGGGGTGGAATGGATGCGTTTTGAACCAGATAGTCCGGTTTCTAAGCTTGTGCAGACCCTTCCGCATATTGCATTTGAGGTGGATGATTTGGAGGAAGCCCTGCAGAATAAAGAGCTATTATCCGAACCAAGCTCACCTTCCGGGGGAGTAATAGTGGCGATGATCATTGACAACGGTGCACCGATAGAGTTAATTGAATTTGATAAAAAAGAAAAAATTTAACAATCCAGTCTTGGGCTGAAAATTATAATACCGGACAACAATCGAATCTATCTCAACTAATTTGCTCAAGTTAAGTGATGGCATTAGTTGACTTAATTTAATTCATAAATTTTCTTCTGAAAAATCAATTCCAAGATTCAAAATCTCAGCATTCCCATTGTAAAATCCCCGGATTAACATCATCAAAACCTTCAAAATTAAAATCACGTTTCCTTAAATGTGCACATTTATTATGTTCTCAATTCTGATGTAAAAGAACGGAGAGGTTGATGAGATACCGGAAAATTCATTTATTAGTGCTTTTAATCTTAATTTCGGAATTCGCGGTTGCACAAAATCAGGATGTTTTGAATGCCCCAAAAAGTATTAAAAATCCCTTTTTAGCCGGTTACGTCTTAACCCAACCGGAACCATGGTTTGGGATCAGCAGAGCCCAACTTTATCCCACAAGCATTATTGGTCCCGATGAACAGGGTGAAGGTTTAGTAATCGATTTAAAAGACAGTACTTTAAATGGACGAATATATTCGGGTGTTTTTTATTTTGAATATAGAAATTCGGATTATATTTATCCCCGCTATCGGCAAATCAGCAGATTAAAACATGGAAGAGGGGTTATTGAAATCAAAGATTTTGTCGAACCAGCTTCCAACTCCAATGTTAATCGGTGGACAGATGAGGGTGTTGTGGCATATCGTTTGGAACTATGGAAGCATGATCCGGAAGATATGACTTATTATGGTTTTCATGATTCCGCAGTCCGTTTTCTTTATCATGATCAGCAATTTAAAAAGGGCCTTACAATTACGGAAGGCCCCATTGTTAACCTGATTACCTCCGATCATCCGGACTGGATAGTAATTTCTCTGGAAACTGATATCCCCTCTGAAGCATGGATACAGGTTTCGGGTCTGGGCCAGTTTACTGATAATAAAAAGTCAATCCGTCATGAAATTAAGGTGCAGGGTTTGCTGCCTCATACAAGTTATAGCTATCGGGTTTTGTGTGCAAACGAAACGGATACGCTCCGAACTCCTGAATTTTCCTTTCATTCAGCACCAAAATCGGGTTCTTCGCCCGTAATATTCGCTTACACCGGGGATAGTAGAGCCGGAATTGGCGGAGGTGAGCGGCAATATCTGGGTGTTAACCGGATGATTCTGAGCCAAATTGGAGCAGCGGTTTTTCGCAAAGGAGCAAAATTCCTTTTGTTTGGTGGAGATATGGTAAATGGATATACGGATCACCGGGAAGATTTTATCCTTCAATTTAAAGCGTTCAAGCAATCCCTGTTCGGGTTTCTCACTCAAAGACCACTTTATACCGCAGTGGGAAATCATGAAGCATTGCTTCACACTTTTAGAAAAGAGGATGGGAAAGATAAATTTCGTATGGATAAATGGCCGTATCAGACGGAGAGCGTGGAGGCGGTATTTGCCAATGAATTTGTCCACCCTGAAAATGGACCTGATCCGTATCCGGGAACTCCGCCTTACCGGGAAACAGTGTATTCATTTACATATGGTAATGTCAAGTTTATTGTAATTAACAATAACTATTGGTGGACTTACCATAACAAGATTTCTGAATTTGGTGGTGTTCCTGAAGGTTACATTTTACCCAATCAGATGGAGTGGATACGGCAGAAAGTGAATGAGGGTGATCAAAATCCGAATATAAGTTACATAATTTTGATGGCGCAGGAACCGGTGTTTCCCAATGGCGGACACGTTGGCGATGCCATGTGGAATTACGGAAACAATAAACGACGAGCATACATGGCAAATGACGGACAAAATGTGAAACCATTTTCAAAAGGGCTTATTGAAGTTCGTAATGAATTGTGGACAATCGTCAGCAGCTCTCTTAAAGTTGCTGCGGTGATGGGGGCGGATGAACATGCATATCACCGAACTTTGATTTCCAGCAAAACACCTGTTGGTATATATCCGGAAGATGACACGAACGGAGATGGCAGGCTGAATGACGCACAGTTTTCACCAAATCCGGAATTCAGTCACCCCACCTGGTATATTGTAGGCGGTGGTGGAGGAGCACCTTATTACGTTCAGGAAAACACACCCTGGAGCAAGTGGGTTCAAACTTTCACCTCACACTACAGTTATCTGATTTTTAAAGCATCTCATGATAAAATTAAATTAGAGGTATACAGTTTAACCGGACAGTTGCTGGATCAGGTTGATGATTTAATGAAAATTAAGCAGAAAGACAATTAAGTTCCAAGTAATCAGCCCATTAGCACACTAACAAAATGAGAGGAATAAGTAGAAAGTAAAAGCAAAAACCCTGAGTCACTAATAAAATATATTCCGGTCAGCAACCACGCGTTGCCTGGTTGTTTATTTCAATGTTTTAGCAATTACATTTAATCTATCCTGGTTCAGGCAAATTATTCGAGCATTTTTTGAATGGTTTTTTCGTACTCGGGAAAATAATTATTGATAACCTTAAGATTAAATTCCGACAGAATACTGCGGTTACTTTCTCTTTCCAACAAGAACTCAAATGACTTTTCGATAAGTTTTTCTTCAGACACTTCACTGCTGGTTAACTTTTGATAATACCCCGGATCTAATGTAACTGTGTGCTCAGTGCGAGAGGTGCTTTCAACCACAACATTAAAGGTAGTTTCATTTATTTTTTCAACAGAAATCATAAAAATTCCTCCTTTTTTGATAAGTATTGTTTGTTTGCCAAAAATTAAAGACAATTTTCACCCGGTTGCAAGTTTCAATTTCTATAAAATTGTGGAGAATGGGTGGTCGCAAATGGAGAGAGAAAATTTATCAATTTAATTGTAAAATTTATTTATGGTTAAACAAGATTTACTACAATTATTTTGCATCCGTCGCCACTATTCAATAAATTAATTTAATTATTATTGCATTGATAAAAGGTATCTTGATTATATTTATTTATTCGATATTAATTAAAAATCATGAAAGCATTTAATAAATGAATTTAAAGATCGGGCAAAAAATATCGCATTACGAATTGGTTCAAAAAATGGGCGCCGGCGGCATGGGGATTGTTTACAAAGCGCGCGACCTAAAGCTGGATCGTTATGCAGCTTTAAAATTTCTGCCTTCGGAATATTTAACAAAATCGGAGGAAAAGGAACGGTTTATTCTGGAAGCAAAAACCACTTCCGGGCTAGATCATCCCAATATTTGTACTATTTATGAAATTGATGAGTTGAACACCGGACAAATATTTATCTCCATGGCATGTTATGAGGGAGAAGTCCTTCGCGAAAAAATTGAACAGGGTCCGTTTTCGGTACAAGACGCTGTCCATACAACTATTCAAATTGCTGAGGGGCTAAACAAAGCGCACGAGAATGGTATTGTCCATCGCGATATTAAACCGGATAATATTATCGTAACCGAAGATGGGGTTGTTAAAATTTTGGATTTTGGTATCGCTAAACTCAAAGGATCGACCCAAATTACCAAACCCGGAACTGTCATGGGAACGCCAGGCTATATGTCCCCGGAACAAACTCTTGGTGAAACGGTTGATCATCAAACTGATATCTGGTCCACCGGGGTTATTTTATATCAGATGTTAACCGGAGAACTTCCTTTTAAAGGTGATAATGATCTTGCTCTGATGTATGCCATTGTCAATGAAGAGCCCATCCCAATTACAAGTATTCGTCAAAATATTTCAAGGGAACTTCAATCTATTGTAAGTAAAGCTTTGAATAAGGATCTTACTTCACGGTATCAATATATTTCGGACATGACAGCAGATTTAAAGTCTATCGGGCAAAAAAGTGTCGGTGCTACCAAAACTCAAATTGTTCCTATTCAGCAGAAACAACTGCCGTCCATTGCGGTCTTACCATTCGAGGATATGAGCCCGGGTAAGGATCAGGAATATTTCAGTGATGGATTATCCGAAGAGATTATTAACACCCTGGTTAAAGTAGAAGGATTGAAAGTGGTTTCAAGAAATACCGCCTTTCAATTCAAAGACAAACATGTGGATGCCACCCAAGTCGGCCGGGAGCTCAACGTCCAATCCATTTTAGAGGGGAGTATTCGAAAAGCCGGTAATCGGCTTCGCATATCCATTCGGCTCATCAACATCTCGGACGGATTCCTCCGGTGGACAGAGAATTATGAACGTGAATTGCAGGATATTTTTGCGATCCAGGATGAGATTGCCAGGGAAGTCGTCCGAAATCTTCAGGTGAAATTGGTTGGCGAATCTCATGAAGGACTCATAAAAAAATATACCGATAATGTGGATGCATACAATGCTTATCTAAAGGGACGTTAC
This sequence comes from uncultured Calditrichaceae bacterium, assembly GCA_964627635.1. Lineage (GTDB taxonomy): Bacteria > Calditrichota > Calditrichia > RBG-13-44-9 > RBG-13-44-9 > CAZVKP01. The sequence continues at coordinate 7,072 of CAZVKP010000020.1, forward strand.
TATTGGAACAAACGAACGGTAGAAAATTTGCAAAAAAGCATTGGTCATTATAATGAAGCTATAAATATTGACCCTAATTATGCCCTGGCTTACGCAGGTCTGGCAGATACTTACACCATTTTGGGTATCTATGGTGCTCGCCCACCGCTGGAAGTGATGCCTAAAGCAATGCAGGCAGCTCAAAAAGCATTGCAAATTGATGATAATCTGGCGGAAGCCCGCGTTTCGCTCGGTTGTTTACATGCAGTTCATAATTGGAATTGGCAAAGCGCTGAATTGGAATTTAAAAAAGGAATAGAATTAAATCCTGACTACCCAATTGCGCACCATTGGTACGCCATTAATTATCTTGTTCCGATGGGAAGATTTGATGATGCAGTTGTTGAAATACTAAAAGCATTGCATCTGGATCCGGTATCGATGGTCATTAACACGACTGTGGGAATTACCTATTATTTTGCCAGACAATATAAAACTGCGACTGTTTACCATACCAAAGCCCTTGAAATGGACCCAAATTTTGCCATGACCCAAAAGAAATGTTGCTCTAATTGAACCACATTCACAACATAGCCCTGGCCGGGAATACGGCCATGACCCATTTTTTCCTGGGACAGGTTTACATACAAAAAGCCATGTATTCCGATGCCATGCAACACCTAAAGCGGGCTATCGATCTTTTTGGCGAGAGTTCTAATATGTTGGCAAATTACGGATATGCTGCTGCTAAAGCCGGTAAGTTGGAAATAGCGAGAGATATTTTAAGGAAATTATTGCATAAATCACATCAATCGTATGTTTCCGCTTATGACATTACCTGTTTGTACATTGGTTTAGATGATACCGATCACGCCTTTGAGTGGTTGGAAAAAGCCTTCCGGGAAAAAGCGTATCTATTGGTATATCTAAAAGTTGATCCGCTGATTGATCCCTTGCGACTGGACACACGTTTTAACAACTTCCTGGAAAAAATGAATTTTGAAACATGATTTTATAACTTTCCAATATTTTCATCTCAGATTTTAAAAACAATGTAGAGAAAAACTTGTTTTTCACCTCTCCTCGGATTTAAATTTTCAGTAAGTTAAGTCGTCGGTGCTATGTTTGTCCTGATGTGAATTGATCCGAAGCTTTCAAACTATTTAACTTGATGTGAGTAATGGCAAGAAAAAAAAACAAGTCCTCAAATTCTTCTAAAGCAGATCCGCCTTCCATTAAAACAAAAATTACCCAACAAGACGGTAGTGAAACCGAGTTCATTTTCCGTAAGTCATTTAGAATTGGCAGGGGAGAAGATTGTGAAATTCAAGTAACCAGCGAAGGGGTAAGCCGACACCATGCTGAAGTTACCTTCAAGGACGGATACTGGTGGCTGAAGGATTTAAATAGTGCGAATGGGACATATGTGCTCGGTCGAAAAATAGAATCGTTACCCATTGGAAAATCAACAGAAGCTAAATTAGGTCTTGGAGATGTGACATTAACATTTACTTTAGAACAACCGACCGCTGCTTCCGGTCAGATGCCTACCATGCGGGAAAAGGCAGCATCAGTTACCCGCTATATTCAGCATTATTTTGATAGCTCTGCTGGTAAAAAAATGGGTGAGCATACCCGAATGATTCATCAAGCGTATAAAAAAGTTCAGAGAAAACAGAAATTAAAATATTTCTTAATCATCGGAATTGTGGTTCTAATTTCCATAGGAGTAGGATATTATAGTTATCGCAAGCATCAGGAAGTTAAACACCAAAAGGTATTGGCAGAAGACATGTTTTATGCCATGAAAACTCTGGAATTAGAATTAGCAAAGTTAAAAGAGCAAGCTAAAAAGGAAAAAAATCAGGAAGTAGTAAAAGAAATTGATCAATATCGGAATCGACAATCGGAACTCTCCAACAATTATGATCATTTCTTGGAGGAACTGGATTTTTACTCAAATTCCAAATGGAGTGAGAAAGATAGTATTATTTTTCGAATTGCAAGAATTTTTGGCGAATGTGAATTGGCTATGCCGGCCGATTTTAAATCGGAGATCTATCGATACATTAAAAAATGGCGCACTACAGACCGCTTGTCCAATGCCATGAATCGTGCCCGGCAGAATGGTTATGCAAAAGAATGCGCTTCCATTATGCTGAAGCATGACCTCCCCCCGCAGTTTTTTTATTTAGCATTGCAGGAAAGTGATTTTAATATTCGTACTATAGGTCCCAGAACCCGTTTTGGTATTGCCAAAGGGATCTGGCAATTTATTCCGGCAACTGCCATGCGTTACGGACTGAGGACCGGCCCGTTGCTTGAGCTCCCCCGCTACGATCCACGGGATGAGCGATTTAATTTTAAAAAAGCCACTCATGCCGCTGCCCGCTATATTCGGGATATTTACAACACCGAAGCTCAAGCGTCCGGTCTTTTGGTAATTGCCTCATATAATTGGGGAGAGAGAAATGTGCGGGATTTAATAAGACAAATGCCTCATAATCCTCGGGAGCGAAATTTTTGGCGGCTGTTTAAATTATATGGGGATGAAATTCCCAGGGAAACATATAATTACGTTTTTTATATTTTCTCTGCAGCCGTAATTGGCGAAAACCCGGATTTGTTCGGTTTCGAGTTTGATAATCCACTCCAATTTGTGGAAGCGGAATTAGCCGGATGAAAATGAACCTTAAAATATTGATTGAATGTTTTTTTACAAGGTTGTAGTTTCCCACTGTTAAATACGCGTCGACCAAATTGTCCCAGACATTAACAGACTTTGGATGTTCTTCCGCATTCAGCTTAAGAATTTGTATCGCTGCTTCATACTTTTTTTCATTGAGAAATCGATACCCCAAGCGGTTAAGCTGCTGCTCACTCAAGTCGTATTGATTTGTCTCCTGTTGTTTTAACTCCTTATATTTAGAAATGGCGGATTCAACACCCTCCCGTTGAATAATTTATTCAACAAGGGACCGACTGGTTTATCCTGAGCAAATACAAGGGTAATAAAAAGAAGAATACCCACTATCCAATATTTTTTTATGATTTCCGGCATTAATTCCTCCTCCGTTGATAAATGGAACGGTTTATTGTTTTTGAGATACCATCAATTGCAAAAGTTAGGAATAAGTTGTATTAAGCTTGCTCACACTTAAAAGACCAACTTTCCAGAGAAAAAATCTGATTAATTGAAAAAAATTATGGACCAGTTGCTTTGTCAGAATCAAAATTTATCCGATAGGTTTTCATCAGTTCCGTACATGCAATTGCCTGTGGAAAATTTTCTTGAATTTTCTGCTCAGTTTCTGTTTTATTTTGATGAGATATATGGATGGCAACGACCTGTTTGGGTTGAATATATTTTTCAAGGATTTCCCGACCCCTCTCCTTAAGGAGATACCAGGGAGTGACAAAAGCAAGATCGATATTATCAAAAGGGGGTTGGGCATTTTCCGCTTTTAACCGTAAGCTGTCGGGAAGATGTTCATAAAACCTCTTATACGGTCGATGGAGTCCGTCAATTATAATTTTGGTGTCATTAAGATAAAGTAAAACTCCCTCGTTCCCCATGTAGGTAAACTTTAAATCATGTTCATTCTGTTCTTGAGCAAATAAACAGATACTGATTAACAGGGTAATTACAAAATAAATTTGAGAAAATGTTTTCATGAAATAGCTGCAATTTTTATTGAAGTTCATAATAACGAAAGCAATTTAAAAATGTTGCAATTTGGTGGATAATTAAATACTACCAAAATGAAATTGATCTCTTCAAAAAATTGGGCTTTCCCAAAGGAATCACCATGTGATAGCCCTATTTCTTCGAGCCATAATGCTATCTACCGTTCAGAAAGGTTTTACCATAAAAATCACTTTTTTGTTTTTTTTGTGGGATTTTGTAAACAAATTTCCGGTATAAACGTCTAATAGAGAAAGGATTTTTTCTGCTGGACAAAATTTCTAACTATGGCGGAAATTTTGCAATAACCGGGCGCATGAAACAATACAGTTAAGATAAATTAATATCGCAATTTTAGAGAGAATTTTCTGGACTATGAGAAAATGGATAAGCATTTGAAGCAAATTTCTCGGGATCAAGCGGAACAGTTTTTTAACGATTCGGAAGTTCTAAAATCTCAAATCGAACAAACCCAGGAAGAATTGCGTATTTCCTTTGCACTTTCAAGCAACAATTCCATTCTGGTTGTTTATAAATCCGCAAGCCATGAAGAGTCATTCTACCTAAAAGGTGGCGATATAACTCGGATTTTTTGACAGAACAAAAAAAACACCGAATCTCTCAGTTCAGATTGAGTTTATCAATTAAAATCAGCATGGACTAAATTTATGAATTGTAATTGAGCCACATGCTGTCACCACTGAAATTAAGTTAACGATAAAAATAGAGACCGATGTGCATTCGTGTTAACTTAGAGAGAATATGTAAATAAATCCGCCAGCTTTAGGGAAATCTTACCTCAATCCCAAAACGAAATTTAGGACGGATTTTAATTTTAAATGGATTGACTTCCTCCTCAATTACCTGACCAATGGCATAGCCCGACCTCAATTCGTTGGCAAATTCAATGCTGCCACCCGCGAATAGATGTAAATCGATAATGCTCACTGGAATACCACCACCAATTCCTATTAAAGGTTCTACAAAATCAATCATCCGTAAACCTGCCAGTAAATGAAATGAACTTGCTAATGTAGGTGCTTTAGTATTTACAGGTTTAAAGTGATAATTGATGACGGCAAATGCAGCTAAATCCAAATTGGGTTTTGGTCTTACTGTAATTCTGCCATCCGGATTGACAATGATATCGACATCTTTCTGACTGGTAATTGCAGTGGCAATCCCAAAACTCCATCTTTCTAAAGAACTGTTATCGAATATCGCTTTGCCAAGTTCTTTCTCTTCCGACAAACTTGGTTTCACGATAATGGAAATGTCGCTAAATTTACGAAATGTTTTAGGAACATTAAACTGCCGGACATCTACGTACGTTGTTTTTCCGGGAATTTCCTGGATTTTCGGTGCGACTCCCGATGGAAGAAATATACCCAAAAACAAGGGCAAATTTTCCATAAACGGAGACTGCTTTTCAATGGCTAAGGCCGATAAAAAAGAATCACCTTCTCGCTGCCTGGAAATAAAAATGTAATAAAGGTTATCCTCGTTAAGACCATACATGCGTCTACTTAGGAAATCTTCGTCCTTGTGCAGCAATCCAATCGGTGTAAAAGAATCTGTAAAATTGGCCACTACTACATAATATTTTTCAGGATGCAGTTGAAATCCACTGGCTTGGATTAATTTTCTGAGTGTATCGGCTCCCAATTCATATTCTTTCTCCATAAACCAACGGTACGCTTTACCAAACAGATCATCGGTATCTCGGTATTCAAACGGTGTTCCCTGAACCGGCTTAGGGACCAATATGGCACGCTCCTGTGCCAAAACAATTGTTGAACTAAAACAAAAAACCATTACCAGCAAAAACATTAAATATTTATTCATCGCCATAATTCTCCTGAGTTTTTGAGTTCTATTTGGATTTAAAAATTGGAATCAAATTTTACTTGCAACAGATAGGTTAGCTACATCCGGTAGTTTAATTAACCAATCACAGAAATTTCAACTAGATAAATTTTAATTGTTTTATTGCGGTCAAACAAGTTATTTCAACACGAAGTAAATAAATTTTATAAGTTGCATGATTAAAACCGGGATAGTTCATTATGTTTTAATGAAGACCAGCCCAATTTCCGTTTTGGGCACTGTAAAAAATGGCATCGATTATTTCCATATTTTTTACCGCATCTTCAAGAGGTGTGGGAACAGCGGTATCATTCAAAATAGCCTGGGAAAATAAATCACCCTGAATGGTGTATTGATTACAAATTTCAAATGAAATTTCTTCAACTTTTGAAACGGACTGCAGCCAAATCCGACATGGTTTATCGGGTGGTGCATTAAAGGGAATTTCGATTTCAATACAGCCATGTGTCCCCAAAATATTCACTCGCTGATATGGGGAAATTTGTGTAGCGCAGGTAAATGTAGATGTGCCTTTGGTAAATTTAAGCATACCGGAAGTTAAACGATCAATTTTCATTTCCGGGTCTTCTTCAATAGTTCCTGTTATCTGTCGAGGTTCCTCATTGAAAAGAAAACGGGATAAAGAAATACAGTAGCATCCGATGTCCATTAATGCACCACCACCGATATCTGCCATGTTTCGGATGTTTTGGGGATCAGTATTATAATATGAAAAGAACGAATGGATGGTTTTTAATTCCCCAATAGCTCCTGCCATTATCAATTGACGTGCTTTTTTCCATTGAGGATGAAAACGATACATGAAGGCTTCCATCACCTTTAAACCGCTATACTGTCTGCTTACATCCAGTAGTTTCTGTGCTTCGGAAGCGTTCAAGCCAATTGGTTTTTCACATAAGACATGTTTGCCGGACTCCAACGCTTTAATAGTCCAGGGTACGTGCAGATGATTTGGTAGCGGAATATAGACCGCATCGATTTTGGTATCCGCCAATAATTCTTGATAGGAACTGTAAGCTTTGGGAATCCCTAACTGTTTGGCGGAAGACTGCGCGTTTTCCAGTTGACGTGATGCAATGGCTGTGATTTCGCAATACTTCCCCGATTGCATGGCGGGTATTACTTTCTTGGTGGTAATTTTTGCAGTGCTCAATATACCCCAACGAACCTTTTTCATCTTTCCCCCTTTTTATTGAGACTATTAAAATAAATTTTCTTAACAAAAGGCTAATTTAGTTTGACAAAATTAAATTGGGCAACAAAAATATTGGGCAAAAAAAATGCAGCATACTTAATTGCATGCTGCATTTGCACAATTTACCGAAGAATCACATCAACCTATAGGGTAACAACATCTTGGGCCTGGAGGCCTTTCTTTCCTTCTTCTATGGTAAATTCAACTTTCTGGCCTTCTTCCAATGAACGAAAACCACCAGTGTCGCGAATTGAACTATAGTGGACAAATACATCATCACCACTATCGTGCGAGATAAATCCATAACCCTTAGAAGCGTTGAACCATTTAACAACGCCCTGTACTCGATCTGACATTACTAACTACTCCTCTTAAAAAATTAAAATTAAAAAACCTTAATACATTGAGACATTTTTATCATCACTTAATTGAGTGATATATAAAATTCCCAAAAAATGTAAATAAACTTAAATGTAGTTTTTGTTATGTGCAAGTAAAAAATTTAAAAAATACCATTTTCGGTATATAATAATTTTACCGGGAATATCGTAAACAATAATAAATTTCCAGCAAATTGATTGGTATACTTATTCCCTGTGAGGTGGTAAAAACAGCTCTGTTTTTGGGGAATGTAAAACCGCGCTGATATGTAAAGTCACATGGGTTATGGGTGTTGCAACCGGATTCGCAGTTACCAACGTGGGAACCACCTTTCTACCACCGAACCGTTTTAACGGTTTCTTCAGAATTTTATCTCACTGGCGTACAAAGACAACCGTATATTACGACTAAGTCAGGATTCCTGAATCTATGAACGAAAGCTGTAGTACTGAGGAAAGCTTTTTGATGACTAAGTGATGTGGTAGAATATTCACACCTGTTACCTGTTTTCACTACTCTCTCTGTTTCATTGAATTGTAAAAAACGTGTTAATTCAAAAAAACTAAGCATTTAAACAATGAAGGTAAAATTGTGATTTAAATGGCACGATTTATGAGTCCATTTTATTTGGATGTCTTTTAGTGTTACGGAGGACACAGAAATTAAACCACTAACTTAATTAACGGAGGTATAAGATGGACTTAAAATTTTCGGCACACAAGAGGGGATTGATATTCTTGTTTGTTATTTTAGGGATTATTATTAATAGTTGTGAACAAAATCCGGTTAATCCTGCTTCTGACTCTCCGGAATTGGAGTTAAGCGAAGAAAGCAAAACAGCTTCTCAGGTGAGCTGGCAGTTAATGCAGTCCACCAATACGCATGATCAAATGTTTGATATGGTGTCCGGTAACACCTCTTCATCCGAGGAAGATTTTGGAATGATTAATAAAATTTCTGAAATACATGAACAGGAAGAAAAATTAAATCTGGTTTATGAGGGTCTCCAATCTTCGTTGGGATTCGGTAAGGTCAACAGCGATTCACTAATATGGTTTGAGGAGTGGACCGATCCGGTTTTTGGAACGGCAGGTCGTCGTGCATTATATTATAATGATTCAACCCAGATGGCTCGTTTCTATGAAACCATATATCAGTTTCCGCAACGGGTAAAATTGGAGTATGATTCTACGGAAATCCGAGCCTTTGTGGGACCTTCCTTAATTGACTCAACCGATGATCAATTAAAAACCATAAGCAAGTTAAGACTGTTTGAACAAGGTTTTTCTGTCGAGAAAATGGAAAGTCATGTGGAAGCGACCGACTATGATGACTCCAATAATATTAGCGGTGCGGTTGCAAATAACACCATTTGGTATGGACCACAATTGAGGTTAGAGAAGTTGATTCAGGACGCGGAAATGAATCCAGATCAAAGTGGATTTATTAAAGAACGATTTGAATATCGGGATGACACCTTTTTAGAGCGGAATATTACTTTCTTTTCTAACTATCAAGGTGAGTTTACTGAAACTTGGCGCAACGGAACAACTGTGAATGGAACCTTTGATCGTTTGGAAGATGACAATCATGCAGCAGTCACACGAACAGTGAATTTTGCCCATAATCCCTTTGTCAGCCAGGTTGAGCAGAGTGCAGATTACACGCTCGATCCTACCGATTCGAGCAGCATTTCAATCTTGACAGAGAAAGTGCATTTTCATAATGGCAGATTGGATACATCCAGGGTGGAAGTTAATCGTTTTAAGCAGCAGGATAATTGGCAAGAGCAATTTTCAATCCAAACCAGCAATAAGGGACAGAGTAATTTTATTGTGAATTACTTCGATACTTATAAGGAATTTGAAGGGGAACACATTGGTCCTGCCCCAAGA
>CAZVKP010000021.1:0-15718 GCA_964627635.1 uncultured Calditrichaceae bacterium
TTTCTTCAGAATTTTATCTCACTGGCGTACAAAGACAACCGGATATTACGACTAAATCAGGATATCTGAATTTATGACAGTCATTTAATTTATAACCTGCTTTAGCAAGCCACTTTGATTTGTCATTTCTTCTTCTGGTTGATAATAAATATTTTTTAATTTTTTCAGGCGCAATTATAGCTGTGGATGGTAATTTCATTTAGGTTAATCAGATCAATTTAATGGTGTTCTATTTTAAATAGCTCTCCTGCCATTAAGCCCTAATGATACTGATACCCAGGGACGAGTTCATTGGCCATATGGTTTATGAACTTTTTATATGACTTTTAATATTTCATTCACCAAAATATACAAATTGGTAATCTTTAGTTCTGACTTCAGTATCTGGAAAACCGGCATCTTTCCGCATTTCCAAAACGCATTGTACATAAGCGGTTTTAAACTCTTCTTTTTTAACTTTTATACTGTTTGGCATTATATCTTTCGGCTCTTGTAGATTCCACTTCCGATGTGATATCCTCGAAGGTCAGATCATCAATTTTCATACGATTTAAGAGATGACGGAAGCGAATTGGATAGGTCTCCTTTTCAAGAATACGTATCAATTCCATTTTTTCATTAATGTCACGTTTCCTAATTAAACGCTTCAATTTATTTAAATCGATTGAGGAATTTTGGCTCATGAAAACACTTATCAAGGAGATCATCTTTTAATAAAGATATATCAAAATAGAATTTCAACTCGAAATTTTCTATATCCTTAATAAAAAACCAAGTACTGTTTAAAAGACCATTAATTATTGATTCGTTCAAAACATTTGAAAATTTCTTGACTTCTTCAATCATATTATATCAATTTAAAATAACTTCTTATATTCTTCCATAGTTTTCTTATGTTTAGGGCGGGGATGCCAATAGGTGGATGCTGTCTTATCAATTTTCTCATTAAGCAGGTCTTTTCCGAATAGTTTGAAAAATAAACTAATGGGTGTAAATAGCAGATAAAACACAATCCCGAGAATTAAATAGCTGTTAAATTGTCCGATTTTCCTGGTGACAAAAGTCCATCCGTCAAAAATTTTTCGATAAACAGGTGGGGAAAGTACATAACTGAGCTCAACTACAATGACAACAAGTGTGATTATCCAAAAACCATGCGATTGAGTATCAAATGAAAAAAATAAAAAGTTCAGTATGAGCCAAACTACAGGCAATCCGGCAGCAAATATGTTATGATGTTTATGATAATTGTACTTCATTCGTCTAATCTTTTTTTATACTGTTTATCTCCAATTAATCCAATTCGAACTGCTGCTGCCAGCTTTCGATTTCCTGCTGATCCGGTTGTTCTTTCTTGCTTACCAGGAAAGGACCAATTGCCAGATAATCCATATAAGTTTTGAGGAAGCAGTTTACTGCATCCTGTGGGGTGCATACGATGGGCTCTCCCCGAACATTAAATGAGGTATTTACCAATATTCCAAATCCGGTTTCTTGCCTGAATTTATCCAGTAATTTTTGATACAATCGATTGTGTTGACCATCCACGGTCTGAATTCTGGCAGAAAAATCCACATGGGTAATTGCCGGTACCACAGATCTCAAAATCCGTAATTTATCAAATCCTTTTATTCCATCATTTTCTGATACAATTTTTCGTTTCTGTTCCCGCACATCCGAAACCAATAACATGTAAGGGCTTTCGCGTTCGAGTTCGAAAAACTCGTTGACTTCCTGCATTAAAACTGAAGGAGCAAAGGGGCGGAAGCTTTCCCGAAATTTAATTTTCAGATTCATTTTTCGCTGCATCTCCTGTGAACGGGCATCTCCCAAAATACTTCGATTCCCCAGTGCCCGTGGCCCAAATTCCATACGTCCCTGGAACCAACCCACAACATTTCCTTCCGCTAACAATTTAGCGGTTTGAGACAACAACTCACTTTCTTCCACTTTTACAAAATCCAAATTATTTTCCAGAAGTACGGATTCAATCTGTTTCTCATCAAATTGAGGTCCGAGATAAGAGCCTTTTTGTAAATCATTCCTTCCATCCACCACTCTTTCATTTTCCATCAATTGATGCCAAACAAAAAGTGCTGCCCCCAACGCACCACCGGCATCACCCGCAGCCGGTTGAATCCAGATATTCTCAAAAGGACCATCCTTTAGAATCTTACCGTTTGCGACACAATTAAGTGCCACACCACCTGCCAAAACTAAATTATTTAAACCTGATTCACGATGAATATGGTTCGCCATTCGTTCCACAATAATTTCAGTAGCTTTCTGAACAGAAGCAGCCATATCCATATAGTATTGAGTAATACGGGACTCCGGTTTGCGAGGCGGTGCACCAAATAATTGATGAAACCGGGAATGTGTCATGGTAAGCCCGGCACAGTAATTAAAATATTTCATGTTGAGCTTAAACGATCCGTCTGTTTTCAAATCCATCAATTCAGACAATATCAGATCAGTAAATTTAGGTTCGCCATAGGGTGCGAGGCCCATTAATTTGTATTCCCCGGAATTCACTTTAAATCCGCAATAGTAAGTAAATGCCGAGTAGAGTAAGCCCAGTGAATGCGGAAAATGTATTTCGCTGTTGAGTTCCACATTATTATCTTTTCCAGTTCCCCAACTGCTGGTGGTCCATTCTCCAACCCCATCAATGGTCAAAATAGCCGCTTCCTGAAAAGGAGATGGGAAAAAAGCTGCCGCCGCATGAGATTCATGATGTTCGGGATAGAAAATATCCCCATCATAAGATAAATTCTCTTTAATTAAATTGGAAATCCACAGTTTCTGCTTTAACCATAATGGAATCGCTTTCATGAAAGATTTGATTCCTTTTGGTGCGTAAGCAATATAAGTTTCCAAAATGCGCTCGAACTTTAAAAGAGGCTTATCATAAAAGACAACAGAATCGAGTTCCTGCGCCGGAATTCTCGCCTCGTGTAAACAGTAGTTAATGGCATTATCGGGAAAATTGAAGTCGTGTTTTATACGGGTGAATCGCTCTTCCTGAGCTGCAGCAATTATTTCACCATCCCGTAAAATGCAGGCCGCGCTGTCGTGGTAAAATGCTGAAATTCCTAAAATATAGGTATGTGACATTTATCTGAAACGTTTATAATCAACAAGTTATTCATCATCATTGGAGTCCTTATCTTCAATTGATTCCCCCTCCAATGAAGTAAGCTGTAGTTCACCTTCGGCAGAACGACTCAGTTTTTGGATTTTCTTTTCAGCTTCATTTAATTTATTCTCGCAAAATTCGATGAGTTTTATTCCCTCTTCATACATTTTAATAGAATCTTCTATCGGAATATCGCCGCCTTCCAGGCTTTGTGCAATTTCTTCCAAACGCTTCATTGCCTGTTCAAATGTCATTTTTGCTTTCATTCGCTTTCCCCCAGCATTTGCACTTGAGAAATAAACTGTCCCCTGGCTAATCTCACTTGCACCATATCCAATGCATTAACCTGCGCCACATCTTTTATAACTTCACCGTCCTTAAAACAGAGACTGTAACCACGTTGAAGTACCGCCATAGGGCTTAACGCTTTTAACTGACTTTTAATGCTATTGGTCTTTTGTTTTTTAATGTTCAAATTGTATTGTAAAGAAGTTCCGATATTTCTGGTTAGTTCATCTAACCGCTGCATTTTTTGTTGAACAATATCTTCCGGACGGCGAAACGCATAACTGCGCCTTAAATTCTGAATTTGCTCGCGATAAGAATTTATTCTTTGCGCTAAGCTAACAGAAAACCTCTCCCTGTAATATTCTATGATACCAAAAAGTTCCTTGCGGTCACGAACCACCAACTCCGCAGCAGCAGATGGTGTTGGCGCCCGCCGGTCTGCCACAAAATCAGCAATGGAAAAATCTATCTCATGACCTACAGCGGAAATAACCGGTATTTTTGAATCGAAAATTGCCCGGGCGACGGATTCTTCGTTAAAAGCCCATAAATCTTCCAAAGAGCCACCACCCCTTCCCACAATCAAAACATCCGCTTTGCCATAATCATTGAAATCTTTAATTGCCGTGACAATCTCGCCAGCAGCTTCGGCGCCCTGAACTCTCACCGGGTAGAGAATAAGTTGGACTCCCGGAAATCGCCTGGCAACCACACTCATAATATCCCGAATTGCTGCCCCTGTCGAAGAAGTCACAACCCCAATAATTTCCGGATATGCCGGAATGGATTTTTTATATGCTTCATCAAATAAACCTTCTGCGTGTAGTTTCTTTTTTAATTGCTCGAAGGCTAATTGTAATGCTCCCACTCCGGCAGGTTGTAATTGTTGAACATTTAGCTGATAATTACCGCCACGTTCGTAAACCTGAATATCCCCTTGCGTGAGCACCTGCATCCCGTCTTCCGGCTGGAACAGCAAAGATCCGGCACGGAAACGCCACATCACACATCTAATCTGAGAATTTTCATCTTTTAGGGTAAAATAGAGATGACCGGATGAGTGTCTTTTAACATTGGATATTTCGCCTTCCACCCACAGGCGGGGAATGCTGGTTTCCAGCAACTCCTTAACTTTTTTTGTCAACTGTGTTACTGAATAGACGTGTTCTTCCATTATATTGGTCAAAAATAGTTAAAAATGAGAACCGAATGTCTGCATTAAGAACAAACATTCGGTTTTTTGAGTAATTCTTTTATGAACATTTCAAAAAAGATGGTAATAATAGAATGGATTCAATCAATAAAATATCTAAATTAAAAAAGGTATAATTAACGACCTTTCTTTTTATGTCGATTTTTACGCAATCTTTTCTTTCGTTTGTGAGTTGCCATTTTATGGCGTTTGCGTTTTTTACCACTCGGCATAGACTCACCTCCTTTTGCCGATTTTTAATTGTTGGAAGTTGTACCTTGCACCTGATCGATCATTTGTTGTGCTCGCTGTGCTGCACTGGATTGGGGTGCAACTTCTATCAGTTTTTCCCATGCAGCCATCATGTTGTCCATATCTCCTAATTGTGCGGAAACCACCCCCAAATTGTAGAGTGCATTGGGATGTTCCGGATTAACATCCAGCGCTTCGTTGAAATACGTTTTAGCTTTTTCGTAATTTTGTAAATTAAAATGAGAAACACCTAAATCTACAATTACATTGGCATTATCGGGATCTTTATCCAATACTTTCTGATAATGCTCAATTGCATGATCATACTGACCATTGTCGAACAAAAAATTGCCTAATTCCAGATTTTCCTGTACACCATCAGGATTGGCATCCAGACGAGTTTGAAGTTCCTCTAACCTATTTTGATCCATCGCCGGTTGTTGAGATTGATTTACATTTTGTTGTTGTGGACTTGTATTTGGTTGTTCCGGTGGAACAAAAAATCGGTATCCATATACTCCAACAACAATAATGGAGATAATGGCTACAATATAGAGTAAATTGTAGCCTTTAATATTTGTGCTCCCTTGTTTGGAGCCTGCACTACCTGCAGACTTGGATTTTTGGGACTTCTTCCTTTTTTGCGCTGTTCCACACTCCGGGCAAAATTTTGCGTTATCCGGAACTAACGCATCGCAGTTTACACACTTATGAGACATCTCCACCTATTTCTTTTTCGCTAATAACTTCTCATTTACACTTTTCTTAAAATATTTCGCCGGACGAAAAACCGGAACGAAACGGTGATCGACCGAGACCACCTTTTTTGTTTTAGGATTTTTGACCAATCGAGGTTCCCGCTCTTTTGCATAAAAACTCCCAAAACCTCTGATTTCAACCCGGTCTCCATCCTGGATGGATTCGATCACATTTGCCAACAATCCACTTAAAACAATTTCTACATCTGTTTTTGTCCAGCCGGTTGCTTCGGCCAAACGATTCACGATATCGCTCTTTGTAACAGTCATTTTCATCCTCCAAAAAGTTCGATATTTTACAAAATTTAAAAAGCTAATGCAACTACAGAAGAAAACAATATTAAATCGCTACATAAATTTGATTACATATTTAATACAAAATCCTGGTCTTCGATCAACCTAAAACAAATTAAACAGAAAATCAATTAATACTCTATCAAAATTTATAGTTATGACTCTATCACCACCTTCTCTCCGGTACGTATCATTCCCTTTTGTTCATGGATGAGATTTTGTCCAAATAGAAGTTTACCATTAACATTGCGAAATTTTGCCAATGTGTTTAAAGGTTCTTTCCCTTTTTCTCCGGTATGCTGATCTACAGTTGTCACCACACAACGAGCACACGGTTTAACCACATGAAACAAAATGGCACCTATTTTAATTTTTTTCCAATTATCTTCGGCAAATGGTTCACATCCTGCTATCACTAAATTGGGTCGAAAACGGTTCATGGGTAGCGGATCAGCAAGTTTTTTATTCAATTCATCTAATGAGGCTTCCGATGTTAACAGGAAAGGAAATCCGTCCGCAAAACTCACCGAGTGTTGATTAACTGAATATTTTTTCGAGATTGAACGAATGGTCTCCCTGGGCATAAATACTAAGCGGCATTGTTTTCCCAGAAATGCAGAAAATAGTTCATCAACATATTTTCCAATTGGGATTGCTTCACAAGTGTCTTTCCATATTTTCACATTCATTTTCTCATCAGTTTGGGGTATAATAGGTATCTCAACTTTTTGAAAGCCGGGCATCTCCAATGCCAAGCTGTTCGCATTTAATTCAACTGAAATGAGCGCTAATCCCGGAATTTTACGTTGACTCATGAATCGACCGTTTTCATCCACTAACATCCACCGGCGATCATATTGAAATCCGCGGTCATCAATTTTTGCCTGCCCCATGGATATTCCTTTCGCGGATTTAAGCGGATAGATATGGATCGATTTCAGTTGAATCATTTGCGCAGTATAAATTTTTAATCAAAAAGATTACATCATAATATCGTTCAAAAAATTTTCAAAAAATAGTAAAAATCATTTGAAATATCTACATGCAGTTCTTTTTCTTTGTTGATTCGGATCAATTCAGACATTATATTTAGTATATATAAATATACTAAATTTGACGAAAATAAAAATTTATGTCCGTATATTAGCAAATGGCTCAAATGCAAAGAATTAAAATTAACATTTTTGGGATACCTGATGAAACCCACTTATTTAAATATAGACAAAAGAAAAAAACAACGGATCAAAGGGCGGGGAGCGCATCAAAATCCGGCGAACCGGTTCTATAAGATACACTATGATCCCGAAGTTGAGGAAAAACAAAGTGGCACTCCGAAACAAACAGAATATTATAAAGATACCAGCCAATCTATTATCACTTACAACGATAGTCCGGATGTATCTTTTGGTGCCAGTATAAATCCTTATCGTGGGTGCGAGCACGGGTGTATCTATTGTTACGCACGACCGAATCATGAATATTTTGGTTTATCTGCTGGTTTAGATTTTGAAACCAAAATTTTTGTTAAGGGAGATGCGCCCAAATTACTAAATAATGAATTATCCCGGAAAAATTGGAAACCACAGGTTTTGGCAATGAGCGGCGTTACCGATCCTTATCAACCCCTTGAAAGAAAATTGAAGCTATCCCGTAAATGTCTGGAAGTTCTATTAAAATTCAGAAATCCGGTGCAGATCATTACCAAAAGTGAATTGGTTATCCGGGATATTGATATTTTAAGTGATTTGAATAGATATCAGGCTGCCGGTGTTTGTGTTTCTGTTACATCGCTGAACCATCATTTAGCACAGATTATGGAACCTCGGGCAGCAAGTCCGAATCGACGCTTGGCGACAATACAAAAATTGACGACTTCCGGAATTCCAACCGGAATCTTAATTGCACCGGTGATTCCGGGAATTAATGATCATGAGATTCCGGCAATCTTAAAAGCCGCTTCTGTCTACGGCGCGACTTCTGCAAGTTATATCATCATCCGACTCCCATACGCCATCAAAGATATTTTTGATGACTGGCTAAACCAGCATTTTCCTGAAAGACAGGATAGAGTACTCAACCGGATCAGAGAATTGCGTGCCGGTAAATTGAACGATTCGGAATTTCATACCAGAATGCGGGGCAATGGTACCATATCGGAACAAATTAGCGATTTATTTGAAATATCGCGGAGAAAATACGGATTCGGAGAGAAAGGATTGCCACTTTCAATTAAAGCATTTCGCAATCCGTATAATCGCCAAATGTCTTTATTTTAGATTTTTTATAATTCTTTCCATTACAATTTACCTCTTCTAATTCTGTCGCACAATTTCAACAATGGCATCCAGGGCACTGGGAACTCCGGTCTGTTTCAACCAAAAAACCGTTTTCTCACTCGTAAAAAGTTTTTTTAGCGCATTTTCAATATGGGTTTGAATTAAATTGGATTCAGCGTCCCGTTCGGGATTTTGCGCATTATCAACTTGATCTGCCATAATATCTGTTGATTGATCGGAATTCATCTTTTCACTCTTTTGAAAAAGTTGAAATTTCTTTTTTCGCCTTTGATCGATAAATGTGTTTATAGTTATTCGATATAGCCAGGTGCTGATTTTTGCATCACCACGAAATTTTTGAACTGACCTAAACGCTTTAATAAACACTTCCTGAGACAAGTCTTCTGCGTCCGCATGACTTCCGGTTAAATCCAGCGCTAAATAGTAGATTCTCTCTTTATGATTTTCCACTATTTCCCGGAATGCAGTTAAATCTCCTTCGCGCAATTTCCGAATCAGTATCTTTTCTTCTGCCATTCCTTTAATCCTTTGTCAAATAATAAGACGGTGTTTAATCACCAAAGGTTTACGGGTAAATTTACTAAAATTGTATAAAATCAGATATCTTGACTTAGTCGTAATATCCGGTTGTCTTTGTACGCAGTGAGATAAAATTCTGAAGAAACCGTTAAAACGGTTCGGTGGTACAAAGGTAGTTTCCACTAACACCGGGCTTAAGCCCGGTGTTAATGAAACTTAACTAAATCTACCCAAAACCCTTTCAACGGTTTTGGGTCTCACTTTTCTGCTGCATCAGCCTCGGCTAAGATAGGCAATAAAATCAGGACTTTTTGAATTTACGAAAATACGCTTTTGATGACTTTAAATTAACCACTGGTTCTTCACGGGAGATAAAATTTATAGAATAATATTCGTTTATGGGATTAAGTTTTCAATTCAATAAGAGGTAAATAATTTAATGGGCCGGAGGTAGAAGCGGCATATTTTAAAATAAAAAATAAATTCAATTTTAAGACTGTTAGCTCAAATATGCACGTGGATTATATAATACTTCTGTCAAATTTGGAATGTTAATAGTTCTATCATTTTAATAAAAACAAATGAGGTAGACCAGAATACCGGAACAACCGCGAACAATGAACACAGCTTTTTACTTCAATTTAAAATGGAAAGTTATCACACCTTTTTGCGCGGCATCTTCCACATAATCCGGTAGTGGATTAAATCGCCAGGTTTTGAATGCTACCAAAGTCAAATTTTCCAGTTTGGTATCACCTTTTTGTAGAAGGATGGCAAAGCCTACCAATTCATTGGGTAAGACTGAAAATTTAATTTTAATGGTCGCTTCTCTCCTGACATCGGGTGGGGATTCCGGCAGGCACTTTTTGTAAATTTCAAGACTAATTCAAATTTTCAAAAGAGTTCTTCATTCTTCTTCAATGAAAACAGCAGGCGAGATATTAAACCGTCTACTGAGTGCTTTGACCTGTCTGAGGGTGAGCTTTCTTTTGCCGTTTAATATTTCCGATACAACACCCTGACTTCCCAGTTCTTTTAAATCACTTTGTTTTAAATTGTGCTCCTCCATCAAATATTTTAAGCATCCAATCGGATCTCCCTTGGGTTGGGGATAATGTCGATTCTCGTAATCTTCGATCCGCGCACCAATTGTTTCCATTAACGACGCCAACGGATGATCCTCATCCTCTCCAATTATATCAATCAATTTATCCAATACTTTTACAGCATGTTCATATTCTTCCTCAGTATGAATGACGGATACAACTTTTGAGATAATCGGCCATATCTTGGCAATTTCTTCTATTTCTGTATTTAACATTTCTTCGTTTAATGGTTTTCATTCAAATCAATTATAGAGGGTAGAACCGATACACTAAAACATCATACAAACGTGATCACTTCAACTTAAAATGAAAGGTAATCACACCTTTCTGCGCGGCATCTTCCACATAATCCGGGAGTGGATTAAAACGCCAGGTTTTGAAGGCTTCCAGAGTTAAATTTTCCAGTTTGGTATCGCCCTTTTGTAAAAGGATGGCTGAACCAATCAATCCATTGGGTAACACTGAGAACTCAATTTTAATGGTCGCTTCCCGTTGTACATCCGGGGGAAACTGTGGTAGGCGTTTCTGGTAGATTTCGCGTTTAATTTCACCTTCCCAATCTATTTCAAATTGGCGGTCCACATTAATCTGGACTTTTTGGGTGCCTTTCATCAGTTTTTCATCCAACTGCTTTTGAAACAATCCCTTCTCTATCTGTTTTTCACGGCGGGAAAAAGTGGGACCTGTGCTCTTTGTTTTAGGTAACGGCGGATTTGCCCGGGGGGTTTTTTTTACCACATTGCCGGGAGTTAACTGCTTTTCGAACTCCGGTTGTACTTTATCCAAAATTTCACTCTCGTCCAATTCCAACTGCCTTCTTTCGGGGAGTTCAATTTTTTCCGGTAACTTTTCATTGATTTTTTCATTCATGGCCTGTTCCTGCGTGGGAACATCAGGAACCTCTGACGGTTGTTCAATTGAAGGCGCCCGAAACCCACCGGCTAAAGTAACCTCGGTAAATTCTTCGATCACCGGTCGAAAATCAACCTGTATTGCGAAAAATAATAATAACAACACAATATGTACAATCACCGTTCCGGTTACTGAAATTACCTTTTCATCTTGTAAAAGTCTTTTAAACATTTTGTTATTTCAATTATCTACTTATACTATTTAATTATTTCTAACGATAAACTGCGGCATTATATCCCTTGATCTAAATAATGATCCGGATTAATCCTTAAGCGGTTGAGTGGCAATCAAAAATCTTTCCGCACCGGCAGCTTTGCAGAGATCCATCACCTGAACTGCTAAATCAAGTTTTACCTCTTTATCCGATCTTATCACTACCACTTGTTTTTCTCCGCTCACTAAAAATCTGCGCAGTTCCGCACCCAATTTACCCAACGGAATCTGGTTCTCATTCAGATAAATGGAACTACTTTGGGTAATGGTCACGTAAATACTTTTCTCACTGTGAACCGCCCCTGTCTCGGTCTTAGGAAGCACCACCTTTATTCCGGGTTGTATTATAAAAGAGGAAGAAAGTAGAAAAAATATGAGCAATAGCAGAACAATATCCGTGAGCGAGGAAAAGCTAAAGGTGCTCATCAATTTATTTTCACTTTCAAATTTCATCGATTTTCTCCTTTACCGGCTGGCTGGTAGTCAAAGCTTCCAGTAAATTGGTGGAACTCACCTCTAACTCAAACGCAAATCTCTTTACTTTGGTGACCAGGTAATTATATGCCAACAGAGTCAAAATTCCCACTAATAATCCGGCGGCAGTGGTAATCAAGGCTTCCCAAATACCACCGGCTAACACCGTTGAATTAACATTTCCACCCAATTCCTGAATTCTCATAAACGCCTGAATCATACCGGTTACCGTTCCTAAAAATCCTGTTAAGGGAGCAACACCGGCAATGGTTGCCATGGCAGCAAAGCCTTTTTCAAGTTGATAAATTTCTGCCCGCGCAGCGCTTTCCACCGCCTCCTTAATTTCTTCCCTGCTTTGATTATGCAAGCGAATTCCCTTTTCCAGTACATTTGGAATAGGGCCCGGGGTATTGGCACATAATTGAAGGGCGCTCTGAAAATCTTGCTTTCCCAAATATTGCTTAATTTTAATTAGAAACGCATTTAGGTTGATCTTGGCTTTGCGCAACACCAATAATCGTTCAATAAATATCCCCAGCGCGATGAGGGAAAAAATGGCAATGAAGATCATTAACCACCCGCCCTTTGCCAGCACAGAAAATAAACTCATGGAATCCTCCTTAATATAAAGTCTGATTGCATCTTTTGCAGATTATCTGTTTTACTTTACTTTTAATTTAGGCTTTTTTAGTACCTTTGTTATTTTTCACATAGTGACCACCGTGTGGGTGGTAATAAATGATTCAGAATTAAAATATCCCCAAAGTCATAAACTACATTTCAATTTTAATTCCTCCCGAACCGGTAATTCCAGGCGCAATAAAATCCCTCCATTTTTCATACTCCGTATCCAACAAATTATTTCCAGCAATAAATAAGCCAATATTATCCCTTAATTGCAAATGGAGTTTTGCATTCACCAGCAAGTAGTCATCAACTAAAATACTGTTTTGGACGTTATCATATCGCTCACCGGTATATTCCAAACCGATAGAAATCCGGTGATTTCCATAAAAATTCCACTGTGCAGATCCCTGTCCTACCCATACAGGAAGATAAGGCACTTCATTACCATCGATAGCGGCGTTTTTGCTATCGCTTATATCACTTTGTCTAATGTTCATCCAACCAGAGATTCGAAGGGATGGAACAACATCCCACTGCAACCTGGCTTGAACCTCTCCCAGACTCACTTCTGTTAAGACGTCATATGTCCAACCGGGATAACCACCCTGGGTGAAATTTGCCTGGAGTGAATCTGCCGGTAAAATTGGTGCCCAATAATTTTGAATATTTGAAGCTGTAGCAGTCAAATGAAACTGAACCTGCTTAGGCAAATTAATTTCTAAACCCATTCGCCAACGGGAATCGTATTCGTTCAATTTAAAATTTGAATAATCACTGAAGGGAAGACCATTTATTCCATCCCGTAAACGTTGCATTTCTACTGCCGGGAAATAACCAAAAGAGATGTTTCCCCATCCACCAAATCCATAAGAAACAGATGCATGCGGAAAAGTGAAATTTTGTTCAGTCGTATTTAAATCTGTTGGATCGGAGTTTTCATCACCTCGTTGATAAATAATCCCGGCTTTTATAGATAGTTGATTTGTTTTTTGTCGAGCAAAAAATCCGGCTTTTGAAAGCGAAGCCTCATACCCTAAAAAGGTTGAATCGTTGTTAAGTTGCATTAAGTTTGCGCTTTCTACCGTTACATCAGTTTTCTGCGCACCAACCTGTGCCTCTAATTGTGTGTTCTTAATTGACAAAATCAAATTACCGGAAACATCCCAGCCTCGGTCAGAATACTGGAAGGCATTTTCGTGATCGTCCAAAAAATATGTTCCATTGAGTTGGCTACTGAAATTATCGCTCCATTGCTGATCGAGACCGGTAAAAAATTTCCACAAAGTTGTTTGGGCATCCCATTCGGTTTGAAAAATATCCCAATTTCCCCAGATAGCTCTTTTATCAAATTGATAATCTGTGCCAAGTTTCCACAAATGTCCCTTCGCCAATTTTTGATGCACGCCCGCTTGTAATCCGGCGGTGGTCCATTGGGAATTATCAACATGGCCGTCGCTTCGTCCAAAGTTTGCAGAAAAATAAGGAAGTGTATTTTGAATTTTAAATTGAGTATTGATGTTCACATTAGCTGTATTGTAAGAGCCATAACTAGCATCCGTCTTGAGCCAGGGAAATTCATAAAGCCGAAATAGAGATGGTTTTACCCTGGAAAATTGGAATGCAATGGACGGTAATTCTTTTTCCCACACACTTCGATTGGAAAGCCAGTGAATGTCAACATCCTTAAATATCTGGGTTCGAACTTTATGGGGCAAAGTGACTTTTGCTAATCCGACTATTGTATATTCTTTTAGTTGAATTTCCGGAAGCTCCCGCTGCTGAGGTATCTCTTCTTCGTTAACTGCTACCGTATCAGGAGGCTCCTGTGCAGGAATTGCTTGTAGTCCTGATAATCCAAACGTACAGAAAAGGAAGAGAGCAAAGATTTTTCTCATAGGGCCGCCAGTCTTTCTTTTGCTTTATCACTAATTTTCTCAGTCGGAAATTTATCAACAATTTCCTGGTACACTTTTTTTGCTTCGGTCGTTTTATCCAATTGTTCGTAAGATTTTCCCGCATAAAATAGGGCATTTGCCACCCAACTGGGATATGCCTGATAAACATATTTCACCCGCAGATAATTGGTGAGTGCTTCCTGAAAATCTCCGGCATTATAATAAACATCTCCCAAAACTTTTTGAGCCTCGGCAGCCAATTCATCGTTTCGATCTCCAATGACCTGGATTAATAATGTCCTGGCTTTCTCGGCATTATTCTCTTCTGCCATTAATCGGGCAAGTTCTATTCTGGCCTGATATGAGCTAAATGAGCCTTCCTTTGTTACAATGGATTGTTGGAATGAATTCTCCGCTGCATTTCTGTTTCCCTCTTTAAGATGTGTTAAACCTAATTGATAGTGCACTTCACTCAAAAATGCTTCTTCCTGATTTCGCCGAAATTTGCTCCTCAATATCCGACGTAAATAATTAATGGATTGGTCAAAATTGTTGTTTTCTCTGGCTAAAATTCCCAGTTGAAAAAGTGCATCAGGAACTACATCGCTATCCGGGTATTGTTGAATCACCTGTTGAAAGGCCTGTCGGGCAGCAGAAGCATTTTCCAGATTCAAATGGCTTAATCCTATCCAATATCTGGCCTTGGGTGAGTTTAAAGATCCCGGATATTTATTTAAAAAATCCTGATAAGCATCTATCGCATCATTAAAATTACCCCGTCCGAAATAAAAATCCCCCCTTCTCAAAAGCAATTCCTCACTGAGTTTGCTGTCGGGATTTTCCCGGATGTAGCGATCTGCCACCTCAAAGGCTTTTTGAACTTCGCCCATCTGAGTGGCGGACCATTGTAGCCCGCTAATTGCTTCGCCTAACAATTGGCTGTCCGGAAATTTTTTAATCACTTCCTCATACCAGATCATTGCAGAGCGGAAATCCCTTTTATTGTAAAAGGCATCTCCAATCTCATAATGGACTCGAGGAAGTAAATCAGTTTTAGAATATGTTTGAACAAATTCTTTGGCATGTTGGATAAAGCGGTCAAAATCATTCTGCATAAAGTAACTACGTGCGATTAAATATTTGGCATTTTCGTCATATTTTCCGGTCTTGTTATCACGCAGCAAGGTATTAAATTGATTACGAGCTGTGGAATACTTTTCCTGCTTAAAATAACACATTCCGATCTGAAAAATCGACCATTCGTATTCTGAGCCGCCGGGAAATTGATTCAAATACCGCTGATAATAACTGATGGCACGGTCATAATTTTTTTGAGCAAAATACGCATCTCCGGAACGGAGGAAAACATCTGCCTGGTAAGTTGGTTTATCGCTCTGCTTTTTTAATTCCCGAAAAGCGGAAATTGCTTCGGAGTATTGATTGAGTTGATAATAACTCCAGGCTCTCCCATAATGGGCATCAGCCGCATATTCATGATTCGGATGATATTGTAAATAGTTTTGATACGCTTTCAAGGCTTCTGAAAATTGTTCCTGGTTGTAAAGGGCTTCGGCCAGCCAATATCTCACCTCTGCTCGAAACTCACCCTGGGGATGTTTTTGGATATAAGATTTTAATGCTCGTGCTGCCAGATTAAAATCCTTTAATTGAAAACTACACCATCCCCGTTTAAAGATAACTTCCTGTTGAATATTATTGGGTGCATTTTGAATATCATTTAAGATTTGCAGT